>CAILCX010000203.1 GCA_903832775.1 uncultured Methylobacter sp.
ATTTGGCAATTTATGGAAATTCGATCTGTCTGGTACCGCAGGTAGCTGGCCAGCTCCCGCCATTTTCTTCGTCGCCTGCACATCCGCTGGTTCTGGCTCAAGTTGTAGCAGTGCAAATCGTCAGCCCATTACCGGAAAACCCAATGTAGGTCAGGTCGGAGGTATTGGAACTGACCAAAATAATGTGGGTAGAATGATTTATTTCGGTACCGGGAAATATTATGAAGTAGTTGATAATACGGCCGGAACAAATCCACAAATTCAAACCTTTTACGGCTTGTGGGACAAAGGCTCAGCAATCACTGACCGGAGCATGTTACAAGCACAAACTATCACTTATTCGGGCATAGCAACTACGGTAGGTGGAACGCCAAGTACTAGTCCTATTCGTGTCGTCTCACAAAATTCGGTCTGTTACGCTGCTTCCAGTACTGGATGTGCTTCAAGTAGCACATTTAAAAGTGGCTGGGCCTTGGATTTACTCCCGCCAGCAGGCGGAGCGCAAGGTGAACGAGTAGTCAGCTTTCCGCTGGTTCGAAGGGGAGTAGTGGTGTTTTCCACATTAATACCCAGCTCTGACCCTTGTAGTGCAGGTGGAACATCAAATCTAATGGAGGTTGATGCCTTAATCGGTGGAGAATTTATTGGTGGAGCTGCTTTTGATGTAAACGGTGATGGTTTAGTTAATGCTAATGATTTTGTAAAGATTGCCGGCGTCAATCATGCTGCGTCAGGTATTGCTCTCGGAATTGGTATAACTAAAACACCTGCCGTAGTTGAAGCTGCAACTGTTGACTTCAAATATCTCAGTGGTTCAACTGGTCAAATGGGTATTATTACTGATACTGGAGCTTCATCGAGCACTACTACAAGCTCATCGGGCGGTATCCGCAGATCATGGCAACAATTGAAATAACTATAATGATTTGTCCATCAAAAACATGCACACTAAATTGACGTAATGTTGATAATTCTCTTTAAAAGAACATCAAGTTAAAAGTAAATAGGGTAAATATAATGAAATACAGGCAACTAGGTTTTACTTTAATTGAGCTTATGGTGGCAGTAGCAATTGTAGGTATATTAGCCAGCATTGCCTACCCAAGCTACCAAAGTAGCGTATTAAAATCTCGGAGAGCAGATGCTGAAGGAGTTTTATTAGGCTTGGCGAATGCAATGGAGCGGCATTTCACAGAATCAAATACTTATTTGGGCGTGGGAGATACTGATACGGGAACGCCTTCTATTTATTCCATCCCAACAGCAACCGCGACTTACTACACAATAACTATCAGTGCAGCAACTGCAAGTAGTTATACCCTAAGTGCCGCGCCAACCGGGGCACAAGCGAATGATAGTTGCGGAACTTTAACCTTAACGCAGACAGGCGTAAAAAGCCCCACTTCTTCCGGTTGCTGGTAAATACTATTTAAACCCGCTTTGCTCGGAAAGCGGGTTGATCATTCATTTAACAACATTATTTAAATAAAAATAACTTGGCATAGTCAAAGATCTTTTTGAACTGCACTATTTCAAAAGTAAATTGGCTCTTGTTTAATGATGACTTATTTAGCGTTAAAACATCCTAACCTTTAGACGCTGCACCTTCCGGTGCTTTATTTAACAAAGGCGCTAGCGTGGGTTCCAAAAACTTAATTATTTGCACCGGTAATGAACTGGTAAAGTGATAACTCTCCGCATTCGCTCCCGCAACATAGGCAGTTATTACACCAAAAAAACGATCTCCCAGAAAAAACGTAAAGGTGGCCGCACGACTAATAAATATTGTGTCAATCAGATGCCCTCCTGCCCCCCAAATTTCCCGACGATGATCTCCGGTTCCAGTTTTACCACCTACTGACAAGGTCTTGCCATCAACATCTTTATAAACTCCGTTTAGGCGGCCTGCAGTACCCGCTTCAACAACTCCAATTAGTGCGCCTCGCGCCGCTTTTGCAATTTCGGGTGCAAGTACCTGCTGACCTTGTTCGGGTGACTTATCCAGCACCGTTTCGTAAGGTGTCCCTAGCGCAAAATGCAAGCTATCAAATCTGACAGTAGACAATCTTGCACCATCATTACGTAAAATCCCCATCAGCTCTGCTAAAGCTGCTGGTCGATCACCTGATGCACCAATTGACGTTGCATAAGATGGAGTTAAAGAGCCAAACGGATACCCCAAGCGATCCCAAGCGGTATGGATCTGTTTAAACGCCTCATCTTCCAGTAAAGTCATGATCCGACGTTGCTGGGCAACCTTCCGGCTACTTTTAAATAACCAGCGATAAACATTCTGCCTCTGCTCGGCGCTGGCAGCAATAACTTCAGTTTTTGAGGCGTCAGGATGTTGAACCAAATAAGCAACCAGCCATAATTCAAGAGGATGAACCTTGGTGATATAACCTTGATCCTGCAAATCAAAATTTGCTGGTGAATACTTATAATAAAGTTGATCAACATCTTCTGTAGCCAAGGCCGCTGCACTTAAATGCTCATTCAAATAATGACTTAGCGCTTTAACGTCGGCATTTGGATATATAGCCTCAAACAGCATAGTTAATCGTGATGGCTTTGCAAAAACCCTCTGGGTCAACAAGTCCATGATTTCATCGTTTGGCTTACCATGATATTTTTCGTAGAAGCGTCTTAAATAGACTTGGCCTTCCTTATCGGCAAACTGTGCAAGATATTCCTGACGCCGAGGATCATCAGGTGTTTCAAGCCAGCGCGCTATACCTTCAGGTTTATAAAGATGATGATAAACCAGTTCCCGCATCAGTCGCACAAACACCAGATTGACCGAATCACGCAAGGCATCACGCACTGACATGATTTTTTGATTTTCATCAGGAGTAAAGTTATTAAAATGATGCACCCCGCCACCTGTATAAAAATCCTCGTAGGGGCTAGCCGAATAATGTCGGTCTAGAGCCTGATTTAGCAAATCATCCAGATTTACCTTTGGATTGGCGTGCAACTGACCAATAACCCAGGCCGACAAAAAGTCTCGCGGATGTATTTCTAACCGACTTAATTGTAGTGATGACAGGTCTTTATATTGTTGATAAACCTCATTAACCAGTTCCAGATAATGCACCATGGTGCGCAGCTTTGCGGTCGACCCAAGATCAAGTCTTATGCCTTCATTAATATCAAGCGGTTGATCATAATTGTCTGTCTGGATACGGAGCAAATTGCCTTTTTCACTGCGCTCAAATAACATCAAACTATAAACTATTGGAGAAAGATCGATATTTTCATTAAGCATTCTGAATCCGACAATGCCGGCAGCACGTGCTTTATCAGGCTCACTTAGCTGACGTAACGCATGAGTTACCGCCTGCTGGACACCGTAATCAAGCGTAGTCTTAACCGTTAGATCCAACCTATCAATTTCATAATTCGATTTAACACCCAGCATTTTGGCAAGACGGGTACGTAATACATTCTGAGTCTTTTGTTGAGCCATAAATTTGATCGGAATTTGTTCAGATTTTGGCTGTCGCTCCGAAGACACCTGCAAAGCTGCGTCCCTTAATGTCGTTGAGATAACATGCTGATCGGCCAACACGCGTAAATAGCTGTCAGTAAGTTTTTGCAGTGCATCAAAACCTGTACCCAGCAGATAAGAAGGTCGTCGTTGCGACAACAAAATACTTAAAACCTGTCGATAGGCTTGAGCCTGTTGAGGAGTAACACGTTCAGTTGAATTTAGCGATTTCTGGTCAAGTAATTGGTTAACCAAATTAAAATCTGCCCCAAACCAGGCCGATAAACCATCACCCAAGCCATGCACTTCACCCAGTTTTACCGTGGCGGCAAGTGGCATTGAATTTAAATAAGCGAGCGCAATTTGCCGCCTCATTTCCAGTGTATCCGGTCCACGTAAATAGGCGCGTATCGAAGCACTGGCCATTTGACGAAGTTTTTCCAACATCGACTTGGTATAACCATCAGGTGAATGACGGTACTTTTCCAATTGTGTAGCAAGAGTGCTCCCGCCAGGGACATTAATATCCGCCCCCAGTTTTCGTGCCATCATTTGTAATGCGGCAAAACCCAAACGATCCCATTCTACTGCCGGATTAATATTCTTATGCGTCTCATCAAGCAACTCCCTGTTTTCTATGAATAGCAAGGTGTTCAAAACCAGCGGGGGAATCGCATTAAAATCCGTATAGCCGTGAACAGGATAGACAGCGCTAAAGAGAGTATGGTTAATTTGATCAACAATTCGAAGCCCGGTTTGGGTTTTTTCCTGATAAATTGGAAACAAGCCATAATCATCAACCAACCGACTCATCATGGGAGATATGGTAGCTTGAGTAGTGATGCTAAAACCCGATTTCTCCAAACGTGAAATCTGATCAGACAATAAGGTATAACCCAAACGCTGATCATAAGGCCCGTGATCCGGATAACGTATTGTGGAACTATGACCTGACTTAAGCACTGTGTTTAATTGCTTACTTATTTCCGAAAGATACCGTGCCTGATATTTAGAGGTCTGAACTTCTTTTTTTACCAGCGTAACAACTACCAATAAAACTAAAGCACATCCAGCTAAAATGTAGAGAAGTAGGAATCGCGAAAGTGCTTGTCTATGCATTATCATTATTTGGAGTTACCCTTGATACAAAGCCCCGATTTTTCATTAGAACTTTAGGGTTGAGTTAAGTCAAGATATTAAGTCACAAGAAAATATAACGAAACCTGACTTAAAACTGGTTAATAAACACTAATTTAATTAAAGTCACTCTAAAAATAGCAGTTCTTTTATTCAATTATAACCACTCATAGGCAACAATGGTAATTCAAAGGAAATATGCCACTAAAAATAACTTAGGCGGCATATTATTAATACTAGAATCAGACTTGACATTAACTGCCAGCGTATATAAAATGTTCCCAGCTCGAAATAGTTTTACCGTTATGCTTATCTTTACGATGTTCTTCTTGTAATAGTTCGTCCTGTTATCATTAAGTAATTCTCTAATTTCCATGCGCCAACTGGCCTTAATTAAGGCTTCAATTACTACAAATAGGATTACTCTAAATGACTACAGGTACCGTTAAATGGTTTAACGCTGAAAAAGGCTTCGGTTTCATTCAGCAAGAAAATGGCCCAGATGTTTTTGTTCACTTTCGCAACATTAACAGCTCAGGCTTTAAATCTCTTGATGAAGGCCAAAAAGTACAGTTTACTGTTACTCAAGGACAAAAAGGTCCGCAAGCAGAAGAAGTAACACTCATCTAATTGCAGACTCAAAAAAACCGTAGATCTGAAAAGATCTACGGTTTTTTTATGCCCACAAGTAACGCATGAAATAAACTCAAATAATTTCATCATTGACTATAAATTTTTATACGAGCAATCGTCATATACCCCCGCTTTAGATAAGGTCTATTAATAGATAGCCACACAATTCAATTTATTTTTCACGCTACTGAAATATATTAAACTTATACTGATACAATTACTGCATATGAGCCACCCAAATATTGATTAGCACCCATGAACCAAATACGCCCCAAAGGCTTTATTCGTCCACTACATTCCAAATTACAATCTATAGGGCGCACTTTTGATATTGCATTAATTATAACCTCGCTATATATAGCTTTAAATTACTACAAACTCCCCCTTGATAAAGAATACTTATTACCCTGCCTTATAGCAGCAGCAATATTCGGCATTTTTGCAGAAAATAATGAAATTTATCAAGGCTGGCGTGGCGCGCCTTTATTCGATGAAGCCTTACGCATACTATTTTCGTGGCTGGGTGCATTTACCCTGGTCATTAGCGGCGTTTATCTTTCTAACCAGGATTACAATTATAGCTTAGAGGTCATAGAATTATGGCTTCCGCTATCTCCATTCAGTATCATCCTTGCGCACTCAATAAAGCGCGGTTTCTTGGCTTATGTCAGGAGACATGGATTTAACACAAGATTCTATGCCATACTTGGAGCCAATCCCTTAGGTTACAGACTTAAAACAGCTATTTCAGAAATGCCCTGGCTTGGATATAACTTCGTTGGTTTTTTTGATGACCGGACTGAATTCGAAGATCGTCGATTAGGTCACAATCAAATCTCTGACCTGGCAGGTGGATTTGAACAATTGCTTGAACAAGCAAAATTAGGCCAAATAGATCATGTTTATATTACGCTACCCTTGTGCGCCGAAAAACGCATAGGTGAATTCATTGAAAAACTTGCGGACAGCACCGTTTCAGTAAATATCGTCCCCAATTTTTTTACCTTTAACCTGATCCAGTCCAAATGGAGCAACGTCCAAGGTATCCCGGTCGTCAGCGTTTTTGATACCCCTTTTACCGCCTACGATGGCATTACCAAACGCCTTGAAGATCTTATTCTTTGCCTGATTATATTACCGCTTATTGCCATCCCCATGTTAATAATCAGTATAGCGATAAAACTCACTTCGCCGGGTTCAGTGCTCTTCAAGCAAAAACGCTATGGCATGAAAGGCGAACAAATAGAAGTGTGGAAGTTTCGTTCCATGACTTCCAGTGACAATGGCACTCAAGTAAAACAAGCCACCAAAAATGACGCACGCATAACGCCGCTCGGTGGCTTCCTGCGAAAAACATCGCTTGATGAACTACCTCAGTTTTTAAACGTATTGCAAGGCACCATGTCAGTAGTGGGTCCTCGTCCTCACGCTGTCGCTCATAACGAATACTATCGCAAACAAATTCAAGGTTACATGCTACGTCATAAAGTTAAGCCCGGCATTACCGGCCAGGCTCAGATTAATGGCTGCCGGGGCGAAACTGAAACATTAGATAAAATGGAAGCAAGAATTTTTCATGACCTGGAATATTTAAAGCAATGGTCACTATGGCTGGATATAAAGATAGTGCTTCTGACTATTTTCAAGGGCTTTATTAACAAGCAGGCTTAATAAACTCTATTTATCGGAAGGCTGAGTAACATAAATAAGCTCCTCAGTCGCAAAACCTAAAGATTTAGCCTGTTTAACCAAAGCCTTTAAGGTAACTTCTGGCAACTGTTTGGTTCGAGATAATATCCAGAAATAAGAACGATCCGGCCCGGCTATCATCGAATAAGAATATGTATTTTTATCCAGCGCAATAATATTATAGCCGCCATAAAACGGTCCGAAGAAAGACACTTTTAACCGGCCTTTATCAGGCTGTTCAACAAAATAGGCTTTGCCTTGGGCCTCATGCCATTCACCGGTCTTAACATCCCAACCTTTATTTAACACGTCAACACCACCGTCGTCACGTAAAGCATAAGTTGCCGAAATATTCTCCAAACCTCTTTCGAAACGATGATCAAGCCTTGCAACTTCATACCAAGTACCCAGATAGCGATTAACGTCAAAACCGTCAACAGCAGTAATACCCTCAGGAATACCTGTGCAACCGGTCAATAAGGTAACAAGCAATATTATTAATTTTCTCATGGCAAAGTCCTATAACATTATGTGATTAAGGTGCATTTAATTTTTCAAAACTGTTTTACACCACGAAGACAAAAAGAACACTTCGTATCTTTCTGGTAAATTTAAAAATTATTAACCTACACGTAATTGAATTGAGTCTAGATCATTTTGGCTGACCTCAAAATTTTAGCTAGTTTATCCTCTGGTTTAATGCGATTATCCAATCCGCACGTTTCAAACCAAATATAAGGATAAAACGATGAATATACTTATGACTGGCGGCACCGGTTTTCTGGGTAGCGCCTTGACAACAAATCTCATTAAACAAGGCCATGTCGTTACCGTCTTAAGCCGTAACCCAAATAAGGTAGCCAAAATTTGTGGCCCTGAAGTTAACGCAATAAGTAGTCTCGGACAACTTAACCAGGAAGATAATTATCCAATCATTATCAATCTTGCCGGCACACCCATCTTCGATGCCCGCTGGAGCGAGTCCCGTAAACAACTAATCCGGGAAAGTCGCATCGGCCTGACCAAACAATTACTGGACTGTATTGCCAGTATGGCCGTTAAACCCGAACTACTCATCAGCGGTTCTGCAATCGGCTATTACGGCAGTCAAGGCGACACCGCGTTAACCGAACAAACCACACCCACCGCAGATTTCTCACAACAGCTTTGTGTTGATTGGGAATCCGCCGCAAACCAGGCCGAACAATTCGGCATTAGAGTTTGCCTAATCAGAACCGGCCTGGTTATTGATAAAGACGGTGGTTTTTTACAAAAGATGTTACTACCCTTTCGTTTAGGTTTGGGAGGGCGCTTGGGCGAGGGTAATCAATGGATGTCCTGGATACACCGTCAGGACTGGGTCAATATTGTTTTAACCATGATAGCCGATTCAACTATGCACGGTGCTTATAATGCAACCGCTCCCAATCCTGTAACAAATGCCGAATTCACCCGAATATTGGCGCAATGCCTGAAGCGCCCCGCCCTGCTCCCGGTTCCTGCCGGTGTGTTAGAACTACTACTGGGCGAAATGTCGCAACTGGTTTTGGGGAGTCAACGGGTAATACCGGAACGTCTGTTATCTCAGGGCTTCAAATTTGACTATGATGATCTGAAAACGGCTTTAACTAAAACATTAATATAAAACGGTAAAAGGAGTTCATCTCGTTTTAGACTCCATTATTTGTCTCTAACCACCGATAGCATCTTTATACCATGCCTTGGTCAGCTGACTCTCTAGGGCATGGTCAACAATCGGTGCGGGATAAGCGCAAGAACTGTGTTTTTTGTCCCACTGATGAATCACTTTACTTGGAAAAGCGCTCAGTTCCGGTACCCATTTATAAATGTACCGGCAATCCTGATCAAATTTAAGTTGCTGTAACCAGGGATTAAAAATCCTGAAATAAGGTTGCGCATCACAACCGGTTGAGGCCGCCCATTGCCAGTTGCCGTTATTGACGCAAGGATCATAATCGACCAAATGCTGGGCAAAATAACGTTCACCCCAACGCCAACTGATATGCAGATCTTTTACTAAAAAAGAGGCGACAATCATCCGCACCCGATTATGCATAAAACCGGTAGCATTAAGCTCTCTCATACCCGCATCGACTATCGGAAAGCCGGTTTTCCCCTCACACCAGGCTTGAAAATAATCACTATTATTTTGCCATTGCAGATTTGCAAATTTTTCCAGGAATGCCCGCCCAAACACTTGCGGAAAATGAAAAGCGATATGAGTAAAAAAATCTCTCCAATATAATTGGCGTAGCAGTGGATGCTCACTACCAAGTCGTTCGGTAATCGCATAATAAACTTCGCGAACAGAACAGGTGCCAAACTTTAGATGTGCCGACAGTTTACTGGTCCCATCCAACGCAGGAAAATCGCGGGTAATTTGGTAATCGGCACAGTCGCCAAGTTGCTCCAGTATCGTTAACGCTTGTTGGCGACCGCCGTTGAGTGACGTACCAGTCTGCGTTAAACCAAAATCATCTAGCGTATATTCAGTATCTATAGACAAAAAATTACATTTATCGAAAGCCTTGGGCAGTAACACCGGAAACCGTCGAGCATTGTTATAAAACGCAGTAAAAACTTTATAAGGTGTTTGATCGCCTTTAACCGCCTGCTCCGGTTCATTAAGCAGACTATCGGAAAACATATGCAATGCAATGCCCAACTGTTTGCAAACAGCGGCTATATCATAATCACGATGCCTGCTAAACGGTGTGTAATCTCGATTGATAAATACCGCTTCTAGTTGCTGTTGTTCAACCAACTGAGTGATAACTTGATCAGGCAACCCTTTATAAATTGCAAGTCTGCCACCAGCTAACTTAAGCTGACGCTGGACATCCAGCAATGATTGCAACATAAATTGCAATCCCTGTATACTCTGGTAAGGGTGTGACTCAATCTGACGTGGATCAAAAATAAAACAGATAATTACTTGAGCTGAAATACGGGTTGCTTCGAGCAAAGCAGTATTATCATGTAACCGGAGATCTCGCCTGAACATGAATAGTGAAGTTGAATAAATGCTCATTAAAACTTATAGATAAGATTGATTTCAGGCAAGTACTTTACCCTATTCATAATTGCTGATTAATTTGTAAAAATCTCCAAATCTAACTTTAGACTCCATATAACAGAACTCAACTACTTCCAATCATTTGGCATCTTGGTAAGCAGCCTTGCTGGAAGCAATAAACATCGCCCCATAGGCCAAATTAGAGATTCCCAGATACAAAAAGAACCAGCGATAATCTTCATCAATCGCTATCTGATTAACCATTCCATAAAATTCAATAGACCCCATCAACATTAACCAAAACATACCCACCGGAATCAGTAAACGGTAGTTTTGACTGTAACTGCAAAAACAATAAACAGCAAATTGGCTTAGTGTTAAATAAATCAGCATTAAACGCAAATTGCTGGCTAAGGCACCATAAAGATCAGCATTATTGTCAAAAAACGCCGTACTTCCCGTTGCAGAAGTAACGCTGACAATCAGTAAGAAAATAACAGCAAAATTAAAGTTAATGGCCGGTAATATTTTAAATAGCGGCAGCATCTTGGTTTCAGAAGTTTTATTATTCATGGTAATCCCGAAAAAAAACCCTTCAAGAAGACTGATTTTGAAGGGGTTATAGAGGAGGACGGTGTAGCCGTTACTGAGGTAACGACCTTAGTATTTATTTAAAGTTATTTATAACTGATCAATTCATGTTACAAATTGGAAAAAACATTGAGAAAGAACAGGATTTTTAATATTTTTTCCAACCGATTTATCATTACGAAGCACTAAGCTGAGGTACCTCAGGTTGTTTACTAAGCCCATCACCCAGCTCAATAGGACTAATAAAAGAAAGGTCAACTTCTACAACAGGCTCAGGTTGGGCAATAGTCTTGCCATGCATCAAATCGTCGATCTGAAACTTGTCCAAGGTCTCCCAATCCATCAGCGCATGAGCCATGTTATGAAGAATATCGATATTGTCTTTCAAAATTTGCTCTGCACGTTGATAGTTTTCATCCAGCACTTGGCGAATTTCATCATCAATCATTTGCGCCATTTTTTCAGACATTGGCTTGGCTTGCGGCCCCATGTAACTGCCTTCGCTATCACCATAATCCATAGGTCCGAGACGATCAGACAAACCCCATTTAGTGACCATATTTCGCGCCAGTTGTGTGGCTCGTTCAATATCATTTGAAGCACCGGTTGTTACTTTGTTTTTGCCATAAATAATAGCCTCGGCAACCCGACCACCAAACAGACTGGAGATCTGGCTTTCCAATTTATCTTTACTGGCACTGTATTGATCGCGTTCCGGCAGAAACATGGTTATACCTAAAGCACCACCACGCGGCATGATACTAACTTTGTAAACAGGATCGTGATCAGGGACAACTCTACCGACAATGACGTGTCCTGCTTCATGATAAGCCGTCATTAACAAATCACTTTTGCTCATAATCATTGTGCGTTTTTCCGCGCCCATGATCATTTTGTCCCGCGCTTTGTCCAAATTATTCATAGTGATTTCGGTTTGATTAAAACGCGCCGCAAACAAAGCGCCTTCATTAATCAGATTGGCAAGCTCAGCACCTGAAAACCCTGGTGTACCCCGCGCCAAATCATTAATATTGACATCATCCGCCAACGGAACCTTATCAGCATGTACCTTCAAAATTTGCTCACGTCCTTTAATGTCGGGCAAACCAATCTGCACCTGACGATCGAACCGACCTGGTCTCAATAAAGCTTTATCCAAAACGTCAGCACGGTTGGTAGCGGCAATAACAATAATGCCTTCATTACCGTTAAAACCATCCATTTCAACCAATAACTGATTCAGGGTTTGTTCGCGTTCATCATTACCACCACCGGCACCACCGTTGCCACGATGCCGACCGACGGCGTCAATTTCGTCGATAAAGATAATGCACGGTGCGCGTTTTTTGGCTTGCTCAAACATATCTCTAACTCTTGACGCACCAACACCGACAAACATTTCGACAAAATCAGAACCGGAGATCGAAAAGAATGGCACACCGGCTTCACCGGCAATGGCTCTGGCCAGCAAGGTTTTGCCGGTTCCAGGGGGGCCGACCATCAAAACGCCACGCGGTATCTTTCCGCCCAACACTTCATATTTTGCAGGATTTTTTAGAAAATCCACCATTTCCACCACGTCCTGTTTGGCTTCTTCAACACCGGCTACATCAGTAAATCTAACTTTAATCTGATCTTCTGCCATCAACTTGGCGCGGCTTTTTCCAAATCCCATTTGCCCGCCGGGACCACCGGCTTGCTGCTTGCGGATGAAGTAAACCGATACAGCAATTAACAACAGCATCGGCGCCCACGAAATCAGGACCTGCATCAAAGGCGTAGGAACCTGCGGCTTGATCACCTTAATTTTTACACCATACTCCAACAACTCATCAATCATTCTGGAGTCGCTGGGATTATAAGTAGTGAAGCGCTCGCCATTGGTCCGATGACCTTCGACACTATTGCCGTCTATGATGACTTCAGAAATGGCATTGCGACGAATATCCTCAATGAAATCGGAATAGGACACGCCATAATTCTGTTCAGAATCCAGAGCACCTCGATTAAAAAAGCCATACAAAACAGTACCTAGCATGACAAAAAACAACAAGCGAAAAATATGTGACTTCATCTTCTTTCTCTCCTGTCTAACGGTTAATTTTCGCTAGAAAAATATTTGAAAAAATCGGAATCAGGCTTAAGCACCAAGGTATCCTGAGTTTTTTCAAACGCTACCTGATAAGCCTGCAAGCTACGATAGAAAGCATAAAACTCGGCATTTTTACCAAAGCTCTTGGCATAAATATCAGCAGACTGCGCATCGCCATGACCTCTTATATTTTCACCGTCCCGATTGGCATTAGCCAAAATCACCTGTTTTTGTTTATCGGCTTCAGCGCTGATTTGCTCTGCAGTTTCCGAACCTTGCGAACGAAATTCTCTGGCAACCCGCTCACGTTCGGCACGCATCCGCTGATAAACAGAACTGCTGACTTCCTGAGGTAAATCGATACGTTTAATCCGTATATCAATCAATTTGATACCAAACTTACTCGCAGTGGGCGACAGTTTTTCCAACAAGGTGCGACGCAATTCACTACGATCTTCCGAGATCAACTGCTTGATTGTGCGTATACCAAACTCACTGCGCAAAGCATCTTTCATAATCTGGTCGAGACGTAAATTGGCTTGATATTCATCGCCACCGACCGTGGTGTAAAAAAGACCCACATCACCTATTTGCCACTTGGCAAACGAATCAACAATAACATTCTTCTTTTCGGAGGTAAGAAAACGCTCGGACTTAGCATCCAAGGTCAGCACACGCGCATCAAATGTACTGACTTTATTAATGATGGGGGTCTTAAAATGGAGTCCCGGTTTAAAGTCATATGCGACCATTTCACCAAGACGAAAGAGAATGGCTTTATCATGTTCGTTAACATAAAAAACCGACATATAGGCCAACACTAACAAACTGAAAGTGACCGGCAAAAACAGTTGTATTCTGCTCATTATTTGCTCCTGCTAGGACGTAAATTGCTGTTAATCATTTTTGTACTTTGATTTTTATCTGTTTCTGCTGCTTCAACAGTACTTTCAGGTGCGGATGATTTATTGGCCGCAAGTTGATGACTAGCCACGTTTTGTAAAGGCATGTACATCTGGGGTGCGTTTTGACCGGCATCGAGAATCACTTTATTGGTACTGCTGAACAATTTTTCCTTGGCTTCCAAATACAAACGTTTACGGGTAATGGACGGCGCTTTTTCATATTCAACCAATAACTGGTCAAAACGTTCTGTTTCACCTTTTGCTTTGGCAATTTTTTCGGCTTCATAAGCTTCCGCTTCCAGCAATAAACGCGACGCCGCGCCTCGTGCCTTTGGAATAATCTCGTTGCTGTAGGCTTCAGCTTCGTTGATCAAACGTTGTTTATCTTCTCTGGCGCGAATCGCATCTTCAAAGGAACCCTGAACTTCTTCAGGCGGCTGGGCATCCTGAAGATTCACACTGGCGATGGTAATTCCCGCTTTATAGTCATCCATGGCTAGTTGAATATCACTTTTAATCTCCGCAACAATCTCGCTACGACCTTCAGTCAAAATATAATCCATATTGTTACGACCAATCACAGCTCTTTCTACGCTTTCTGTCAGCTGTTTTAAGGTCGCTTCGTTAGCCTTTACGTTAAACAAATAATCTCTGGCATTATTAATCTGATATTGCACCGCCAAACGAACATTGATGATATTCTCATCAGTGGTCAGCATTAACGACTCTTGCGGAATCAGTTCAGGCTTACTGCTTCGGCTGTTGCCACGATAACCTACTTCAATAAACCGTTGTTGCTCGACATTGATAACGGTGATCTCTTCAATCGGCATCGGAATATGCCAATTTGGCCCAGGCTTAGTGGTCTCACTGTAAGCGCCAAAGCGAGTAACCACCCCACGATTACCTTGATCAATAATATAAATACCACTGGCTAGCCAAATCACCAACGAACCGCCGCCCACTATTGAACCAATTTTGGACAAGGGAAATTGCTGCTTATGACTTTGTAAATACCCCAATGATTTTTGATAAACCGTCTTCCAGTGCTTTTCAAGCTCAAGCTTCCAGTCTGGTTGCGGGCTGTGTTGGGTAGTGTTGTGTTTTTCTGATGACATGACCTCTCCTCTTATTATTGTAGTTCGACCCGGTTTTATGAATTCAGGTAGCTGTCATTAGGTTCAAGGAACAGCGCCAGGTCGCAACCGAACTGATTCTTTAATTTTTTTAACGCTTCATTTTGTATTTGCCTTACACGTTCGCGACTTACCTGAAACTGATCAGCAATGACTTGCAAGGTTGTTTCGGTATTATTTCTCAAGCCAAAGCGCATATTCAAAATAGCCGCTTCTTTCTCGGGCAAGGTTGCGACAATACGATCCAGATACTGGGTCAAATTGCTGGCGATCAAATCATCCATGGGCAAAGCAAATTGGTGTTGTTTCATTCTTGCCATCAATGCTTGGCCTTCATCTTCCTCGGCATCTGGGACGGCATCTAAGGAATGGGTCGCCTGATAATAATTTCTGATCGTTTTGATCTCGTCTTCTGATAAATCACAAAGCGATTTCAATTGTTCGACACTGGGCCAGCGCTCCGTTTTTAGATAAGCAGTCCGCATCGCTTCAAATACGGCACACGCTCTTTCAGCCAACGCCACCGGCAAGCGAACAATTTTTTCCTGTTTAACAATCAGTCTTGAAATAGCTTGTTTGATCCACGGAATCGCATAAGTGGAAAACTGAAAACCACGATATGGATCAAAGCGGTCAACGGCTTTAATCAATCCGATAACACCTTCTTGTAATAAATCGTCAAAACTTAAGACTGAAGTTTTATGTTTATGAGCTACAAACGCCGCCAAACCCACATTACTGGCAATCATTTCTTGACGCGTACGTTTGAGCGTAAGGGCTGCGTGTGCCAGTTTTTGAATATAGGACTTCATCGCAAGACCTTGTCCAGGTATAGCCTTACAAAGTTCAGCTACTTCAATTAAAAAATTGGACAAAAAACGCAAATTACAAACTGATGGACGGGTAAGTGGGTTATTTAACAAGTTTTGTATAGCTTGGGCAAGATTAAGCTGTACAAGATCTTCTTCCTGTACAATAATCTCTTGTAGAGTTTTATCGCTGACTATTTCAGATATATCCAGACCATTATCTAACTGGGACAGTCCATGCTTTAACATTATGGTCGCAGGTTCGTGCTTCGCCAGTAACAGTGACTGCAGATCCTGCCTCGCCTGCTCAAGCTTCTTTGCAAGCGCAACCGGATCAATGGTGCTTTCAGAAACATTGGAATGATCTAAATTGAATGCCGCTTGTATCATGTCTACCCCTTGTTATTATTTTTAAAACTGGATTTAAATTTACGCCAATGTATAATAGTTGTCAACATTTTTTATAAACAAAACATAAACAACACTTAAACAAAACATAAACAATGTACTCCATTAAAGCGATCACACTTTTGACCGGACTGCCCGCAGAAACCCTGCGAGCTTGGGAACGTCGTTACGACTGCATTACCCCAACGCGCAGCGACAATAACCGCCGTCATTATTCACAACAGGATCTGGAAAAACTCAAATTACTGGCGCAACTAACCAGCAACGGCCATACAATCAGTAAAATTGCCGGACTAACCGGCGATGCTTTGCGAGAGCTACAACAACAGGTTCAAGTTTCAGATAAAGATCAGCAACATCCTCTGCTTAACCAGATTATTGAAGCGGTGCTGGACTATCGGATTGACTGGTGCGAACAGTTATTAAAGCGAGCGATGGTTGCCAGCGAACCTCTGGAATTCTCAAGAGACATTTTATTACCTGCACTTAAAAAAGTTGGCGAGCTGTGGCATGAAGGCAAATTGAGCATAGCCCAGGAACACATGTTTACTTGTTGTGTGAATCGCATCGTGCTCAGCATGGTTAACAACATGCAAAACATGACGACTAACGGTGCAACCATGTTATTTGCCACGCCAACTGACGAACCTCATGAATGCGGAATTTTGCTGGGCTGTTTACTGGCGGCAAATCTTCAATACCGCTGTTATTTTCTGGGCTCAAACCTGCCAGGCAAGGACATTGTTGAAGCGACTTACCATTTAAAACCTGATATTATTTTGATCGGTCTGGTTAAAACGCCTCCTGAACAGACAACTATCCACGAATTGAAAATCGTCGCAAATGCAGCCGAAACTGTTGGCTCGGTTATATGGATAGCAGGTAATGGTGCCAACTATATCTACGAAAACTCACTATTACCCTCATCACGGTGCGAACTAATTACGGACATTGATCATTTTCATAATAAAGCGCAACAGCGGAGATTGAGTAGTTAGCCTCCAAATCCTCGATTCAGTTTCAATGTATTGCAGCTACTGACTACAGATAACATCTTTTCAAAGAATGTTATCTGTAGTCATAGGTGTTTAATGTTCCAGGCTTCACCATTATTAAAATAATAGCTACTTTTCAACCCCATCAATCTAACGATATGCCCTTAAGCGGTTTTTCAGTTATAATCGCCGACTTTTATGGCCAAAGAGCATGAATCCGTGTCTAGCATAAACAACGACTTATCTACTTTCCAGGGACTTATCCTGGCTTTACAGGAATACTGGTCAGCTCAGGGTTGCATTTTATTGCAGCCACTAGATCAGGAAGTGGGCGCAGGAACCTTTCATCCCGCCACTTTTTTACGCGCCATTGGCCCGGAACCCTGGAACACCGCCTACGTTCAACCGTCGCGCAGACCAACCGACGGCCGCTTTGGCGAAAACCCTAACCGCCTGCAACATTATTATCAATTTCAGGTGGTTTTAAAGCCCTCACCGGACAATATCCAGGAACTGTATCTGGGTTCGTTACGGCATTTGGGACTGGATTTGCTTGAACACGACGTACGTTTCGTCGAAGATAACTGGGAATCACCAACACTAGGCGCGTGGGGCTTGGGCTGGGAAGTCTGGTTAAACGGCATGGAAGTGACTCAGTTTACTTATTTCCAGCAAGTCGGTGGCTTGGAATGTCGACCCATCACCGGTGAAATCACCTATGGTCTGGAACGTATCGCCATGTATTTGCAGGGTGTTAAAAGTGTTTATGATCTGGTTTGGACAAAAGGTCCGCATGGCACTATCACTTACGGCGACGTGTTTCATCAAAATGAAGTGGAAATGTCAGCTTACAATTTTGAACATGCCAACGTTGAGTTTATGTTCCATTGTTTCGACACCTATGAACAGGAATGCACCAAACTGATCGCCCTGAACTTGCCGTTACCGGCTTATGAAATGGTATTAAAAGCCTCGCATGCCTTTAACTTGCTGGATGCACGCCATGCCATTTCGGTCACCGAGCGCCAACGCTATTTATTGAGAGTCAGAAATATGGCCAAATCCGTTGCGGAAATTTATTATCAGCGACGTGAAGCGCTGGGCTTTCCTATGTTAACTGAGCAGGGAGCATAAGATGAGCGCCAGCAAACACCTACTGTTCGAATTGGGTTCTGAAGAGCTGCCACCCAAAACCTTGCTGAAACTGAGCAATGCCTTATTGAACAACATTATTCAGGGTCTTATCGGTGCTGAATTAAGCTTTACTACCAGCAAAGCTTACGCTACGCCCAGACGTCTGGCGGTTTTTATCGAAAACCTGTCCACGGCACAACCGGACAAGACCGTTGAAAAACGTGGCCCGGCCATACAAGCGGCTTTTGCGCCCGATGGCTCACCCAGCAAAGCCGCGCTGGGTTTTGCAACCAGCTGCGACACAAGTTTCGAGAATCTTGAACGCTTGAAAACAGATAAGGGCGAATGGCTGAGTTTTACCCAAGCCGTTAAAGGCCAAGCGACTGAATACCTGATACCCGATATTATCCGCACCAGCATCGCCGGTCTGCCGATTGCCAAACGCATGCGCTGGGGCAGTTTTACTACAGAATTTGTCAGACCTGTGCATTGGGCGGTCTTGTTGTTTGGCGACAGCGTCATTAAAACCGAAATTTTAGGACTGCAAACCGGCGCGACCACACAGGGCCACCGCTTTCACGCGCCACAAAAAATCACCTTAAACAAACCCGAAGATTATGCACAAACCTTGCTCCAACAAGGCCGCGTCATAGCCGAAATTGAACAACGCAAAACCATCATCCGTGACGCCGCACAACAAGCGGCCGCTGCTGTTAAAGGTTTTGCCCATATCGAAGACGATTTACTGGACGAAATTGCGGCCTTAAACGAATGGCCGGTGCCGATTACAGGTACTTTTGATACTCGCTATCTGGCCCTACCGCCGGAAGTATTAATCACCACCATGCAAACCAACCAAAAATATTTTCCGGTTAAAAATGCTAACGGCGATTTACTGGCCAACTTTATCACTTTTAGTAATATTGAAAGCACCAACCCGATCTCCATACAACAAGGTAACGAACGCGTAGTAACACCCCGTCTGTCCGATGCCGAGTTTTTCTGGAACCAGGATCGTAAAAAGACACTTGAAGACCGCGTGGAAAGCTTGTCCAGCGTTGTGTTTCAAGAAAACCTTGGAACAGTTTTCGCCAAAACAAAACGAGTACAAAATCTTGCCAAATTTATTGCCGGCCACTTGGGCGCCAATGTTGAACTGGCCGAACGCGCGGCCTTATTGGCAAAAGCGGATTTAATGACCGAAATGGTTGGCGAATTCGGTAACCTGCAAGGCCTGATGGGGCGCTACTATGCGTTGGCAGACAACGAACCGAAAGAAGTTGCCTACGCCATTGAGGAACACTATTTCCCCAAACAATCAGGCAGTCCAACGGCTGGCAGCGCAACCGGACAGGTTCTGGCTATCGCGGAAAAAATCGACACACTAGTTGGCATTTTCGCCGTCGGTTTGATTCCTACCGGCGACAAAGATCCTTATGCCTTGCGCCGCGCGGCTCTGGGCATCCTTAGAACCATCATAGAAAACAAACTTAATATTAATATTGTTGAATTAACCGAATTTGCCAGCGCCCAGATTGCCGTCCTTCCCACGCAGAGCATGGGATTCATAGATCAATCAACAACCGCCGATCGGGTTATCGATTTCATCTCCGACCGCTTAAAAGGTTATTGTCTTGATCACGGCTACACCGCCGATGAATTTGATGCCGTTCTCGCCCTAACACCAGCCGAACCGCTGGATTTTATGCAGCGTGTTCAAGCGGTTAAAGCGTTCAGGGAACTACCTCAGGCGGAAAGCCTTGCTGCTGCTAATAAACGTATCCGTAATATCCTGAAAAAATCGGACTCACAACCCGCCGCCAGCGTTGGAGTCCTGCAAGAACCGCAAGAGCAACAGTTATTGCAAGCGGCGCTGCAATCAGCCCTAGATATTCAACCGTTATTAGCGCAGCGTGACTACCAGGCAACCTTGAACCGTTTGGCGAACTTACAAAATGATGTCGACGCCTTTTTTGATCATGTCATGGTAATGACCGATGATCTTGACTTGCGCGCAAACCGTCTTGCTTTGCTTAACATGCTGTCTGAGCAATTTTTGACCTGTGCCGATATTTCCAAATTGCAATCGTAATCGCATGTCCGAAGACCGCTATGTTTTGCTGGATCGTGATGGTGTGATTAATAATGATTCCGAAGAATTTATAAAATCGCCGGAAGAATGGCTACCCATTGAGGGTAGCCTAGAAGCCATAGCGCTGTTAAATGAGCATGGCTTTAAAGTCGTGGTCGTTACCAATCAATCCGGTATTGCGCGAGGCTTTTTTGACATTGCGATGTTGGAAAAAATCCATGCAAAGATGCGGCAGCTGGTTATAGAAAAAGGCGGGGAAATCGATGCCATCTATTTTTGCCCGCACGGCCCGGTTGATGATTGCAACTGCCGCAAACCCAAACCCGGTCTACTTGAAACTTTTGCCAAGGACAAAAATGCCCATCTGAACGGCATAGCCGTTATCGGCGATTCGCTCCGCGATCTGCAAGCCGCGCAGGCCGTTGGTGCAAGTCCGATTCTGGTTAAAACCGGCAAAGGCCAAAAAACCCTGAACGAAAACCCTGACCTTAACCTTCCTGTTTTTGACAACTTATATGACGCAGCAAGATATCTCAGCTCAAGACCCTAGACCTAAAAACTACGTAGGCTCGGCCCTGCTTTTTCTTGGTATTTTCTCTACCGCTACCATAATCGGCATTTTGCTTATTTTGGGTATGCTAACAACCTTTAAAATACGATGGAAACTTGGACATGCCTGGTGCGCCGTGATCCGGTGGATGACCCGGGTATTTTGCGGTCTCACCTATGAAATACAAGGACTGGAAAACATCGATCCCAAACAAACTGCGATTATATTCAGTAATCATCAATCGGCCTGGGAAACACTGGCATTACGCTATATCCTGCCACCACATTCTGTGGTGATAAAACGTGAGCTGCTCTATCTGCCGATTTGGGGCTGGTCGCTGCTAACTTTAAAGTCCATCGTTATTAATCGAAAAAATCAACGCGCCGCTTTACGCGCTTTACTCGAACAAGGTTCCAGGTATTTAAATGAAGGCTTATGGGTGCTAATTTTCCCGGAAGGAACGCGTGCCGGAGCTCGGGAAGTATTGAAATTCAACATCGGTGGCGCGATGCTAGCGCACAAAACCGGCTTTCCTATCATCCCTGTCGCGCATAATGCTGGTGATTTTTGGCCTCGTTACAGCTTTTTAAAATATCCCGGCGTGATCAAGCTAAAAATCGGGCCGGCCATCGAAACCAAAGGGCATAAAGCAGGTGACATCAATGCAGAAGCAGAAGCATGGATAAACCAGGCCATGAAGGAGATGGATTAATCAGGTAAAAGGCAAAAGATAAAAGGTTCAAGGACTTGTCTTTCCTCCAGTATAAATGCGTATAATGCCCCAACCCAAGCCTCTAACTCACAACGGTAACACTATGAAAAAATTATTACTCCTTTCCCTAGCCGCCATATTACTGGCTGGCTGTGCAGATAAAAACCAATATGAACAAGCCGTATTGGAACAAATGAAGTTAGACAAAGATATTGCTGATTACAAAGCTGCTCCGGAACGCATGGCAAAATGTGTTGTTGACTCAAGCTCGAAGAACATGCCTGGCGCTTTTGGCTTGGATCCCACTCGCATGATGGCTTACAGAAACTACACAAAAATGTTAACGCTATCTTCGTCTAAGGACCCCAAAAAGACGCTTGATGAACTAGCTGTAGAGTTTGGATCACCCAAAGAACTTGCAGAAGCCCATACTAACTATACTGAAAGCCTGATGGAGTGTATGTCTGCTTCCATTTCAGAATCAGAAAATGAAGCTAAAGAACAAAAATAGACTGACTGTTTTTTCTTCCCCGAGTTAAAGCTCGGATAATATTAAGTGATCGGTGTATCGTTGCCAGACATACACCGTAAAACGCTTCACCGTATTTAAATATTACAACCCCGATCTCTGACAAGTCGAACCCAATTTTTTTCAGTATAAACGTAGACTTGTCATTCCGCTCCACAACAACGCTTAAACTTTTTACCACTCCCACA
Source organism: uncultured Methylobacter sp. (assembly GCA_903832775.1). Taxonomy (GTDB): domain Bacteria; phylum Pseudomonadota; class Gammaproteobacteria; order Methylococcales; family Methylomonadaceae; genus Methylobacter_A. The sequence goes on from CAILCX010000203.1 coordinate 22,128, forward strand.
AGAACAGGCTGCATTTTTACCCAGATTAGTTTCAAGCCCCACTTTACCAATAGATCTAACCCGTCCATCCAGATAAAACCAACTACCGGCCCGCCGAACAAACTGGCTGATTTCGCTCATGACAAACTCCTCACCTTCCTGTAAATAATACGCTTTAAACTCCACAACGCCTTTATTATCAGTAGCTCCACCTTTTTTAGTATTAATTATTTCAAGACCCTGCCACTCGACCTTTTCTTTAGAAAAGTCAATCATCTCCGGTCTCACCGTGGCATCCCAGGTTCCCTGCAAATAACTGGCGTTATGTAAGGCATAAGCCGTATAACGCGATCGCATCAGTGCTTCGGCAGTGACCGGCTTAGTTTGCCCTGAATGAAACTGACCACAGCACTGAGCATATTCAATGCCCGAACCACAAAGACACAAGATAGCTGTATTCAAAATGATTTCCTGATTAATATTTCGACTGCTTTACAAATAAAATGGCCTAAATTGGATATCTCAAAAAACAAAGCGATAGGGTGCAGTTGCCTAAGCTATTGTAGATTACATCTTACCGGGTTTAAGTTCAAACCTAGATTCGAACAGCAGTACATGAATATTAATTAGTACTTACCCACCTTGCCTTAAAAACATAGCTAAACGAAACAAAGTTATCCCGCTAGAACCCTAATGTTGACCCGCTTAAGCTAAAGCCTTCATAAAATAGCCCCCTTACGATAAATCCGTACGGAGTAACCTCCCAAACACGCGCCTCCAAGACTGATTGAAAATCACTGCAGATCACGCCAAACAAGGCCTGCAGACGATCATGTTTTAAGGTGCGGGTTTTGCCTGAGCCACCGTCTCAATCGTGCGATGGAACGTTGGAAGCGCACTAGAAAACCTTATTACTCCCATCTTATTCTAAAATCGTTTGATTTTAGAGCGCGCAATGAAACCCAGTAGATTGCGCATTTGCAAATCGGTCATTGGCGAACCTCTTGCTAATTGATTCTTTATGCGCTCAGTCTTTTCGTGTACCGTTAATG
>CAILCX010000204.1 GCA_903832775.1 uncultured Methylobacter sp.
ATTTATCGCCCAATCTCTCAAGTAGTAATCTGATCAGATCTTCGTTGTTATCCCGGGAAATATATTGAGATTTGACTTGTGGTTTTAGTCATCCTTTCCTAGAAGCTCAAGTTTTTCTTCCAGCAGTTTTACTCTTTTTAACAACTCAGGAAGTTTGCTGAGGGCGATTTGTTCTTTATAAGCGGTCTTTTTGTCTTTAGCCGGACTGCCAAAAACCTGCATTCCCGGTTTGACGTCGCCTGCTACACCCGAACGCGCCATGACCACCGCGCCACTGCCAATCGTAACATGATCGGCAATGCCTGAACTTCCAGCCAAAATCGCATAATCTTCGATAGTGCAAGAGCCTGAAACTCCGGTTAAACCACACATGATGACGTTTTTGCCGACTTTGTTATTGTGGCCGATCTGAACCAGATTATCGATTTTACTGCCAGCACCGATGACAGTGCTTCCCAATGCGCCTCTGTCTATACAGGTATTGGCGCCAATCTCGACATTGTCGTCAATGACTACATTGCCTACCTGAGGAACTTTAACATGGACATTGTTTCTGAATTTATAGCCAAAACCGTCCGCGCCGATAATCGCACCTGAATGAATAATGACGTTATTTCCCACCACAACGTCATCATAGATAACCGCATAAGGATAGATTTTGCAGTTAGTTCCGATTTTTACATTGTTGCCGATATAAGCGCCGGCATGAATTTCGGAGCCATTGCCGATGTTGGCGTTTTCACCAATTACGGCATAAGGTCCAATGTACACGTCGCCCAGCGTTACATTAGATGCTAGCACTGCTTGTGGCGCTATTTGTTGATCGTATAGCCTGACCGGGTGTAGTAACTCGACGGCTTTGATGAAGCTGAGTTCAGGATCCGCGCAGCGCAACAGCGTCAGGGTTTCGGGCACGGTCTCAACGCTAAAATCTTCAGCGATAAAACAGGCGGAAGCGGTTGAATCCTTGAGATATTTTGCGTAGCGACTATTGGTCAGTTGGGTGACCTGACCTTGTCGGGCTGAGGTAATGTCAGAAGCTGTGTGGATGGTTACAGAGGCGTCGCCACCTTCAGTTCGTGCGTTACAAAAATCGGCAAGTTCTTTTAATATCATCGGCATAGCGGTCTCTGCTGTTATTTTGAATAGCGCCAGATAGATCGGCACACAAGGTAAAGTTATAAGATTAAGTGTAACAAGTTTAAATGTCAGTATTGTTATTGTTGAGCGTAAGGGGGATTTTGCTGAGAAAAATTCAAGTTTTTAGTGTCTCAAGATTGAGCAACTTGCCAGTGGCCTGACTTGCCGCCGTCTTTTTCCAGCAAGCGGACAGCTTGAATAACCATGCCTCTATCCACGGCTTTGCACATATCGTAAATGGTGAGCAAGGCAATTTGTGTGGCGGTCAGCGCTTCCATTTCCACACCGGTTTGGCCGTTGGTTTTTACTGTGGTTTGGCAGTGTATCCGGTTGTTGTCGATTTCAGGGGTAAGTTGGATTTCGACATAAGTGAGCGGAAGCGGATGGCATAGCGGGATTAAATCAGCCGTTTTTTTGCTGGCCATGATGCCGGCTATTCTGGCGATGGCCAGCACGTCACCTTTTTTATGTCCGCCCTCGACGATTAGCTTGAGGGTTTCTGGTTGCATTTCGATATAACCTTCAGTAACGGCAATTCGCTGGGTGATCGCTTTTCCGCCGACATCAACCATGTGAGCTTCACCGGATTGATTAAAGTGAGTTAATGCAGTCATTATTCTGTAAAATTAGCAGTTAAAGGAAGCAAGTATCCTTATTATAGCAATTGCCGGTTAAGAAAACTAAAATCGACCGGCAGTTGTCTCAGCCAACTTTATTTTTTGCAGGTGCTTATGTCAATTAAGGTGCGTTATTTTTCCAGTTTGAAAGAAAGCATTGGCCGCTCGGAAGATGATCTTGAGCTTGCCGGTTTGCTTACGGTCGACTTGATATGGCGCGCAGCTAATCCGGATAAAGCCTTGCCAGAGAATTGTTTGGCGGCGGTCAATATGGAGTATGTGGAATTGCATAGCCTGGTTAAAGATGGTGATGAAGTGGCATTTTTTCCGCCGGTTACCGGAGGCTGAAAGTGACCATAAAAATTTGTGCAGAGGCGTTTGATCCCTGGCAGGAAATTCAGTCATATCAAAATTCTGTATCAGCTATGGTTGGTAAGTTTGGCGCGACCAGTATTTTTATAGGCACGATGCGGGATTTTAATGAGGGCGATGCTGTCAAAGGCATGACGTTGGAGCATTATCCCGGCATGACCGAAAAGCAACTGGAAAAAATTGTTGCCGAGGCGCTAAATCGCTGGTCGGTTATTGAAGTTTTGGTCGTGCATCGGGTGGGTGACATTTTACCAAGCGAACCCATTGTCGTGGTGGCGGTTTGGACCTCACATCGTGGCGATGCCTTCGATGCAAGTCGCTATATTATGGAAGCGTTAAAGTCCAAAGCGCCTTTTTGGAAAAAGGAATTGTTAAAGTCTGAGGCTGAGCGTTGGGTTGTAAAAAATACGGGTGGGTATCTTTAAGGTTATAAGATGGCGCCAAATTGGCGACAATGCTATGCTCTATCACTAAAAAATTTGTAATAGGAGGCAATGATGGAAATCTGCACGATTAAGCAAGACCGTATTGGTGCTCGTGTACCTCATGAGGTCTATGAAACATTATGCCGAGCTGCCGAGTTGACCGGCGCAACAGTTAATCAGTTTTTAGTACAAGCGGCACTTAAAGAAGCCCAGGCCGTTATTGAGCGAGAGGAGGTTATTCGGTTATCTCCGCGTGACTGGAACTGGCTGCTTGACTTGACTGATAGTCCTCCTGAATCTAACCCTATTCTAAAAGCGGCCGTGACACGCTATCAAAATTCAAAGAGGGACGATGCAGATAGTTGCTTTAACTGGGAGCCATAATCGGCAAGCGTTTGATTCAGGTCGCCAGGAACTAGATGAATGGTTACACCGCGTTGCCCGTCAGCATCAGGATAAAGGCTTATCAAAGATTTTTGTGGCTATTAATGAGTCTGCGCCAGATCAAATCTATGGTTATTATGCGTTAACGCTTTCCGAACTGGATAGTCATTATTTGCCCGAGACCCGGCGCAAAAAACTGCAGCGCAGGATTCCAGGTGTGCGTTTGGGGCGCTTGGCTGTGCACAAAAATTATCAAGTTAATAGACTCGGTGAATTGTTGCTGGTTGATGCCATGACCCGTGCAAGGCGTATTTTTACAGAGGCAGGCGGAATTGGTTTGTTTGTTGATGCGATCGATGAGCATGCGGCTGGTTATTATCGACGCTTTGGTTTCGAGACTGCGCCTGATAATCCGTTATTACTATTTTTGCCTGTGAACAGTTAGACCCTTTATGAAGTGAAGCTGTTTTTTTGATACATTAATCTCAAGTATATTCAAATGACGATCCTGAGTTCTATGGGTATAAATGCAAAAAACTCCAATTATTAGATTTATAGGAAGCACCTAAATGCAGGGATATACAAAAAAAATGCGCGCCAGACTGGACTCGGATCCATCGCAACCGGTTCAGTACGAGCTGCCGTTAGGTGAGCAGTTGATTGATCTTAATCCGTTAATCGGGAAATCGATCAAGCTGACCTATACCGGCAAGATTGCCTGTATACATTGCAACAAGGTCATCAAAAAGAGTTTTAATCAGGGCTATTGCTATCCCTGTTTTATCTCGCTGGCTCAATGCGATATGTGCATCATGAAACCGGAGACTTGTCATTATGAGGCAGGCACTTGTCGCGAACCGGCGTGGGGCGAAGAGTTTTGTTTTAAACCGCATATCGTATATCTGGCCAATTCCAGTGGCATCAAGGTTGGCATTACCCGGCAGACTCAAATTCCAACGCGCTGGATAGATCAGGGCGCGGTGCAGGCTTTGCCGGTTTTCAAAGTGCAATCGCGTTATATTTCCGGACTGATTGAAATCGTTATTGCCAAACATGTTAGTGATAAAACCAGTTGGCAGAAAATGCTTAAAAGTAAGGCTGAACCGATTGATCTAATCACAAAGCGTGATGAATTATTGTCTGTTTGTAAAATCGAACTGAACGAAATTATTCAACGTTTTGGTTTTCAGGCCGTTGAAGTTTTAAGTGGTGAGCCGGTGGTAGATATTCAATTTCCAGTGGACAGTTATCCGCTGAAAGTTAAGTCGTTTAATCTTGATAAGAACCCGGAAGTTTCAGGGGTTTTGCATGGCATTAAAGGCCAATATTTATTGCTCGATACTGGCGTCATCAATATTCGCAAGTATACTGGTTATGAGCTTGAATTTTCCGCGCAGTAGTTTCGTAGCAATAAAAAGCAAATACTTGGCAGCTAAATCCCTGATAAGCATTGATTGAAAAGTTGAGTTCCTGTTGAGCACTCAGATTACTGATTGATGCTTTTCAATTAGAGAAGAATTAAAAGCAAAAGAGATGCGTATACAATTTAACCAAAAACCAAGTAAAATGGCGAAAATAAACCGCCTGAAAAAGGCGGTTGCCAACAGCCGTTTAACTGCAGATTTAAAAAACAAACCCATTGTTCTGGTTTTGAGTTTTTAAAAATGCAAATTCGGCTTAATTTGAAAGTTTATTTTGAGGTATTGGCGTGGAGCTAAACGGCGCACAAATCGTAATTCAGAGTCTTAAAGACGAAGGCGTAGAATATATTTTTGGCTATCCCGGCGGGGCGGTTTTGCATTTATATGATGCAATTTTCCAGCAGGATGATGTCAAACACATCCTGGTTCGACACGAACAAGGCGCTACCCATGCGGCAGATGGTTATGCCCGTGCAACCGGCAAGCCGGGCGTGGTGTTGGTAACTTCAGGGCCTGGCGCTACTAATGCAGTAACCGGAATTGCTACGGCTTACATGGACTCCATTCCGATGGTGATTATTTCCGGTCAGGTGCCATCGCCAGTTATTGGCAGTGATGCGTTTCAGGAAGTCGATATGGTCGGCATTACCCGTCCCTGCGTCAAACATAACTTTTTGGTTAAAGACGTTACCAAACTGGCTGAAACCATGAAAAAAGCTTTTTATGTTGCAACCACAGGTCGTCCGGGTCCTGTTGTGGTTGACGTGCCTAAAGATATCACTGATCCCAGAATAACAATCCCTTATAAATACCCTAAAAAAGTGGTTATCCGTTCTTACAACCCTGAAGTTCTGGGTGATAAGGAGCAGATTAAAAAAGCGGTGGATTTACTGTTGTCCGCACAAAAGCCGATCATTTATTCTGGCGGCGGCGTGGTTTTGGGTGAAGCCAGCAAAGAATTGACTGAGTTTGCCCAGACTCTGGGTTTTCCGATTACCAATACCTTGATGGGATTGGGTGCTTATCCGTCAACTGATAAACAGTTTGTCGGCATGCTCGGCATGCACGGCACTTATGAAGCCAATATGGCGATGCATGAGAGTGACGTGATTATTGCGATCGGCGC
>CAILCX010000205.1 GCA_903832775.1 uncultured Methylobacter sp.
AAAATCGACATGCCTTCATAGCGGCGAAGTTGTGCAGCAATGATGCCCAGATGCGTCGATTTACCTGCGCCGGTCGGTCCAAAGATAAAGCTGTGGCCGACATCGCCTTGATGTAGATTAAGCCTGAACGGCGTTGCGCCTTGAGTGACGCAATGCATTAACGCCTGAGCATGCAGGGGATACAATGGACACGGCGCTTGTGCCTCACCGGTCCAGATGCTGCTGGTCGGCAGTAAATCGGCCAGATTCAGAGTATTAATCAGCGGGCGTCTGACGTTTTCGACACCGTGCGCAGGCAGACTGCCAAAGAAGGCGTCCAGGGTATTGATGGTTTCGACGCGGGCGCTAAAGCCGAGGCGGTTAATAGCCTTTTCGACCTGTCGAGCCGACGCTTCCAGTTTTTTCCGGTCTTCGTCCATCAGCACCACGACGCTGGTGTAATAACCTTGAGCGACCACGCCGCTATTGACTTCGGCAATCGCCGCTTGGGCATCGGCGACCATAGACACGGCGTCTTCATCAACAGGCCCGCTGTTGGTATTGAACATCTGATCAAAAATGCCGCGTATTTTCTGCCGCCATTTTTTACGGAATTCGTCTAACTGTTTGATGGCTTCCTGTGCATCAAGAAAAATGAAGCGGCTTGACCACCGGTAGCTGACGGGCAGTTCTGCCAGGGCCGATAAGATGCCGGGGGTTGATTCCAGCGGAAAACCTTCAATGGCCACGACCTGAATGAACTGCTTGCCTATTTTTGGCACCACACCACCCCAAAGTTCCTGCCCGCCCAGGTAAGCGTCCAGATAAATCGGATGACTCGGTAACTGCACGGGATGACTTAAGCCGGTGAGACAATATTGCAACCAACTTAAGAGTTCATCATGGGTGACTTGGGTGCCGTCTTCTTGGGTTATTTTTTGGCCGCACATCCGTTTGAGGCTAATCGCCGAGGACAGCCTCGATTCGATGTTACTGCATTCGCGTTTAAAATACGCCAGCAGGTTTTTGGTTTGGGCTTTACTGTCCGAGGCTTTTTGATCGTCATCGAACATCAATTCAACAAATTGGCGCTGTGCGAGTAGCGGCGGGAAATAGGTGACGGTCAAGACAAAATAACCTTCGTACATAGTGCTCATGCGCTCGAACAATTGGCGTCTTTCCTCATCAATCGCTGCGGTGATGGCATCGGGAAATTTGGACAGGCCTTTTTCCGAGTAGGCCGGAGCCGGTCGGCGCACTGCATCGACATGAATCATCCAGCCATTACCCAAGCCGGACAAAGCTTGATTGATCCGAAAAGACACCGCCTCTCTCTGTTGCTCGGTACTGCTGGCATTATCATCACCCTGGTAAACCCAGCCCGCCATAAACGAACCGTTTTTACCGACGATGACGCCATCATCGACCACTGCGGCATAATTAAGTAAGTCGGCAACGCTGGCGTCTTTGGAGCGGTGTTTGCTCAATTTGCGTGTTTTGTCTGCCTCACTGATCAGCCGGATGAGCAGTGCAAGCAGCACCAGCCCGAGAACCGCTATGGACAGAGTAATGGTTTCAGTCATTGGTATTGCTTCCCTTGGCTGTTAGTGTTGCTACGAAAGGGCTTGCTACGTGCGGGATAATACTTCCGGTAAAGCCGATGGCGCAGATAGACGAAACGCATTTTTGGATCGGCTTTGCCCATCAGGCGGAACACATAAAGCGCTCCTGACCAGAGTAATAACCCGATGATTGTCGCTATCAGTTCTTGGGCACTGAAGGTCAACGCAAACGCCAGTAGTCCAGAAAACATCACCAACTCACGATCCCCACCCATGAACAGGTTGTCTCGGTTACCGGCTCGTCTGATAGGAACTGTACGGAGCGCCATTTACGCGAACCCTAACGCATTGATGCGACCTGCAATTGCTTGGACTGGCTCTACTTCATTAAAGGCCACTTCTGCACCTGCCCCGAAGAATGAGGACATGACGTTATTGGCTCCGACTAATAGCGCCATAACCAGGACCAGAAAGATCAGGGTACGAAAGAAGCCATTAAGATCGCCGCCGAAAATCAACACACCACCGGCGATAACGATACCGATGATTGATAGACCGAAAGCGACGGGACCGGTAACTGAGTTTTGCAAACTGGTTAGCCAGGCTTCATACGGTAAGCCTCCGCTGGTACCGGTTGCATAAGCGGGTTCAGAGGCAAGGAAGGCAATCGCCAGTAACAGGTATAGCGCCAGGTTTTGGTTTTGGTTTTGGTTTTGGTTCAAGAGCATGGGATGTCTCCTAAAGATGCTAAAGGGTTTTGATTAAATAATGACCATCCTTGTAGCCTGAAACTTCGATAATCTCTTGTACGCGGCGGCCTAAAGGGGTTCTGGCGATATGCACAACAAGTTGAACCGCCTCGCCGATCAGCGGTTCAATGGGTTTGGGTGAATCGGGGTGCATGCTGATCAACATCGATAACCTGTCCAGTCCCGACTTGGCGTTATTGGCGTGTAATGTTGCCGCCCCGCCTTCATGGCCGGTGTTCCAGGCCATCAGTAAATCCAGGGCTTCAGGTCCGCGCACCTCCCCTACTAAGATACGATCCGGACGCATGCGTAAAGTGGTTTTGAGCAGCGTGGTCATGCTAACTTCCAGGCTCGTGTGGTATTGCACACAGTTTATTGCGGCACACTGGATTTCTCCAGTGTCTTCGATAATGAAGATCCGTTCGTGCGGGTCGAATTCGACCATTTCATTAATGATTGCGTTAACCAGTGTGGTCTTACCGGAGCCTGTACCGCCTATGACCAGTATATTTCGGTGTGCTTGTATGGCTGAAAACAGGATCTCACGTTGAGCTACCGTCATGATGTCGGCTTCTACATAGTCTGTTAAGGTAAAGATGGCAACCGCTTTCTTACGCAGTGCAAACGTTGGCGCGAGTACCACGGGGGGCAACTGACCGGCAAAGCGCGAGCCATCTAACGGGAACTCACCTTCCAACAGGGGTTTGAGCCGGGTGACTTCTTTGCCATGATAACCCGCAATGGTCTTTATGATGGCTTCGCCACGGTTTGCAGAAAGCGTACCCAGGCAATGCATTTTTTCGCCAAGCCTTTCTTGCCATAACTTACCGTCTGCGTTCAGCATAATTTCGACGGTTTTGGGATCGTTCAAGGCATCAATAATCAACGGGCCTAAGTCGCGGACCAGTTTGGTTTTTGCTCTTTCCTTTATTGAATTAGTTGCTTCATCGAGAGACATGATTGATTAACCCGGTCCATTCAAGTAGCTTTTAGTTTATATCATAATTGCAATATATTAAATAATTTTTTTTTAAAAAATAAGGAAAAATATCTCACCACGAATTACCTAAGCAATCTGGGACCTTACAACTTAGGTTTATTGAGCTGTTTACGCACTTCTTCGGCCCATTTATTGACGATATAGGCTTGATGCTCCGGTAGCACGGCTGAAACGCGCTTATACCCTTCCGACAAGCCGGTAGTCTTCTTTCCAATCAATAATGCCAAGGATTTACTATCAAGGTCTGTTGTTTCCAGCAGCAGAGGAAGCGGTGTATCTAGTGCGTCTGCCAATTGCTCCATGATGCGCAGTGATGGATTATAGTGTCCATTGGTAATGCCCGAGATAAATCCTGACGAAACACCCGATGCGTCCGCTAACTGTTCCTTAGTCCATTGCTTTTCTTCGAGTAAGCGCAAGATGTTAGTAAAGAAAATTTTATTATAAAGTTGATTAGACATGAAAATTATAAGGATAGATCGTTTAGCTGCTAAATTAACAGACACACTGATTAAAGTTTAAATAAACCAAAAAGACCGTCATTAGCCTGGTTATTTTTAATATCTTTATGATACAGCTTACCCACTGAAACGGGGCAATAATTAGAGTTTATTACCCTGCGTTAATTCTACAGTGTCAGATTTCATGATCACTTGATTCTTTCCGATTTACACTGGAATGGAAACATAGTCGTTAGATTAAAATTATTGGGTATTTTTGGTTTTGGCTTCTAGATGGGAAATAGACATCATAAATCAGGTTAACATCGAAACTCGCAATATTTTACTCACGAAAATGCTTTGATGCGTGCTCTGGAAAGTGGTGGGAAATATCGTACCGTAGATTGATTTTTCAGGGTTTTTTTTGCGTTTCTGGTGGGAAATACAATGGCTAAGTATTTGATTTTTAAAAGCGTTTAATTGGATTGTGATTCCGGTTGTCGCGGGTTCGAGCCCCGTCGTTCACCCCATTAAATCAAGCACTTAAGTGATATTTACAACAACATCACTTTTGTCTGCAACCGATTTTGCAACTTTTGAATTTCCTGCAAACTCAGCTAAATGCTCAGGCGCCAAGTGTGCGTATCGCTGTACCATCTCATAACTCGCCCAACCTCCCAATTCTTTCAGAATATTAAGTGGAGTTCCATTTTGCACATGCCAACTCGCCCAAGTATGGCGTAAATCGTGCCACCTAAACTGTTCAATGCCAGCCCGCTTTAATGCCTTTCGCCATGCGAGTGTTCCAGCTTTTCCAACCGGCTTACCTTCGTAAGTAAACACATGCGTGTGATGTTTTCCTGTTTGAGCTTGCAGTACCTCTACCGCATCCTCATTTAACGGCACACCAATCGCTTTTGCGGCCTTGGCTTGATCTGGATGAATCCAAGCAACATGTCGTTGCATGTCGATTTGTTGCCACTCAAGTTGCAGGACATTGGATTCTCTTAATCCCGTCGCCAAGGTAAAACGTGCCATTGCTTCTAAGTGTAGCGGTAGATTTGCTAGTAACCGCGCCGCCTCATCTTGGGTTAACCATCGTATTCTGACGCTGGGTTCCTTGAATTTACGAATATGCGGTTTGGCGTCCAGCCATAGCCATTCTTTCACTGCTTTGTTAAGAATGGTATTGATAACAGTGGTGACGCGATTCACTCTGGTTTTACTTACCCCTTCTTTAAGTTTTGCATCAATAATTGATTCGATTTCGGTCTTATCAATATCATGTAAATACTTATTATCAAGGTGACTAGCAATCCAGCGCAGCATGGCTTTGTCGTCATCAATGCTTTTTTTATCAGCTTCCTGTAGGTATCTAACGACGGCTTCTTGCCAAATATACGTTTTTTTTACGCCTCCTTTGACTTGATCCCAGGTTTTTGCTTTAACTTTGTCTGCTATTTCTTGTGCTTTTGATTTATCTGCAGTGCCAGTAGATCGGTATATTGTTTTTCCACTAATTGTAAATTTGTAATACCAGATTTCATTACGTTTAAAGAGCATTTTGTTTCTCCATTTTGTGATGCTATCCGTTTGCCATCTTTAGTGTACTGCGAACGGATGTAATTGGCCAAATCCTCATCAATAAATACCCAGCTTTTCCCGGGTTTAGCTCCGGGTATTTCACCTGCTTTTGCTTTGCTTTGGAGTGTTACCGGGTGCATTTTTAAAAAAACAGCGGCTTGTTTTAAGTTAAGAGTGTGCATAATTCAGCCTCCGCAACCGGTAAAATGATAATTATGGATGAAAAATCCGGTGCACTTTGTTTTAAAATTAACTTAGTATTGGCCAGACAATACTAAGTCCACAATTTACTGTTCCGATCCATACTGAACACTTTAAGTGTAAAGCGGCGTCGAATTTGTTCCATGTTCATCGTTAGTTTTGTTAGATATTATTTATAACAGTATCGGACGCAAGCCTAGTAAGTCTTGCAATCCAAATTCATAATAATTTCGATGGTTTTTAACCCTGCAATAGCCGCCAAAATTTCCGGGCCAAAATAGAGCTCTAGTTTGATTTTGCTGCGTGTCTTTACAGAGCCCTTTGATTTGCCCAGATGATGTAGATATGGCATAAATTATTCTCATTGATAAAATAATTCGATGGAATATTTTACTATATATCGATATAAAAAAATAAATATTTTATTTATATAATGAGAGTTTTTATTAGGCACAATGAAAATAAATTCCTCTTATATTGTTTTGTTGTTTTCGTGGTTTTTTTCTTTTGA
>CAILCX010000206.1 GCA_903832775.1 uncultured Methylobacter sp.
CACCATCCGCGCCAGTGATCACGGTAAAAGCGCCGCTGAAATCTTGGATTTGACTGGTCAGTGCTGTATTAGGATTTGAACCGTCTATGCCACCGTTGGTGTCTAAGATTAAATTGCTTTCGTTGACAGAGAGGATCGGCAAGTCGATGGCTTGAGCGATGATACTTGGGCCATCGTCCTGGATGCTTAATTGCGCACCTAAGTTGATACTGGCACTGGCATTGTTTCCTTTTCCGTCAGATACGTTCGCAATCAAAGTGATCGCTGTCGATGCCCCCATAAGGTCGTTTAGAGTAGGTGCATCGTGCGGAGTATTGCTTGCGCTATCCTGATGAATTGCTCGGAACTCTGAGAGTGTTACGAGGCCAGAGGTGGGGTCTACCCCAACAGTGAATACATTGAGATTGTCACCTGCGACTGTCACATAACCGGTCACTATGTTGCCGGACACGGATAACATCACATTCTGACCGGAGCCGGTATCGATAATATGCGATTCTATCGGCGTGTCCCCAGTTAAACCGGTAACGCTCAGCGCATAGACGGTGGTTCCACCACCGGTTATAGTGAAGGCTCGGCTGAAGTCTTGGCTTTGTATGGTTAGTGCGGCATCAGGATTTGTGCCGTCTATGCCGCCATTGGTGTTCGCTGTCAAATTGTTTTCACTGACAGAAAGGGTTTGTATGATATTAGTAGTTATGCTTATAACATTATTAATTGGAGGGGTGGTTATCACTTGCTCAGCCAGAACATCAATTGGTGTAACCCGACTTGATTCATAGGCATAATTTAGGGGGGTGACACTCTCGGCAATTCTTAATAGATTAACAAAACTAAAACCGTAACTGGGGCTACTTGCAGCCAAGCCTGCAGCCGGAGGATCCAGTGCGTCGCTAATATCGGTGCCCTCACCAACCGCCTTGATAACAGCCTGAATGCTGGACTGACCTACTGAACTGTCGGTAGTGTCGGGTGACATTGTGTCAGCAAGTTCTTGGGTAAGTTTGACTGTCTGTTCAGAAGAAACCTGCATAGCGCGGCCATTGTTTAACTGAAGATCTACAACGGAGCCAGAAGGCGTAATAATGATATCGCCCGGCTGTATGAGGTCACCTAAATGAAGAGGTCTTTTGTTGCCTTTTTCGTCAACTATAGATGCTTGCCCCTTCAATGTGACGACGGTTCCGAGATTAGCCATTATGGGATTCCTTGAAAATATTTATTGAGTTGCAAAGGTGAAGAAAATGCTAATTTTATGTGTATTAAATAGGTTTTTCATCTTAATCGCTATTGTACCAAGGTACAATACAAAGAAATGGTAATTAGAATATAATATAAGGCAATTGATATTAGTCTAATTACTTGGCTTTTCTTGATAATTTAACATTGAAAAGGGATTGGTTTTACTAGCATCTTTCAGTGGGAAGCATTCAGTTTCCGTAAAGCAGAGGTTTAGTCGCTTGTGTTTTTAACTTAATCTGAGTGTCGCGCGCATCAAAATGGATTAAACCAAACTTATCGTTAGATAGGAGCAGAAAGCAAGGCAGTATTTGAGAGACTGCCCTAGCTACATTTATTTTAACAATCATTTCGACTTAAGTGAGTCTCATGAAAAATCAAAAAACTTTAACCGCATTGGCTTTATTAATCGCTGCCACTGGCACTGCCCATGCTTCTTTAACCAATGTTGGCAATGGTCTTATTTACGATAGTAATATCAATATAACTTTTACTAGCGATGCTAATCTGTTTAAAACTCTGGCACCTAGCATTAACACAATCATATTGGATACGCCTCTTGTTGACGGCCACACAATGTCAGCCGCAGATTTCAGCACCACTAGTGTCGGCAAAATGGACTGGTGGGGCGCACAGGCCTGGATCGGTTACCTTAACAAGACCAACTACGATGGACACTCGAACTGGAGCTTACCAACTACCAATCTTATTAAAAATTCAATCGCGGATACAGTAGGTTATTTTCAAACCGGAAGCCCACTCGGCGAGTTGTTTTATAACGAATTGGGTGGCAAAAAAGGTGAAAATATTACAGTTACAAATAATGCCAATTATAACTTATTCTCAAACGTTGCCAGCAATTCAGCTTTTTGGACGGGAAAGAGTAACAATACGGCTAACATCCCCTCCGCTTGGTACTTTGATTATACCAATGGAAGTCAAGGCTGGATCGATAAAGGTCATCAGTTTTATGTGTTACCTGTTTTTACAACCGCAGTCCCTCTGCCTAGCGCAGTCTGGTTATTCGGCAGTGGTTTGATGGCGTTATTGGGCTTTATTAAACGCAGAAATATCGGATAATCCGGCTGTTCCAGATATACGATGTTCTCAGTAAAAGTTAATCTTGGATCTTGGCTTCCTGTTTTGGGAAGCAAGATTATATCCTATAACGATTTACCATTAAGCATCAAGGCAAGTTGTAACCGGTCTTTAACGCCCAAGCGTTCAAAACAAGCCGATATATGAGCTTTGACCGTCCGTTCGGTTACATCAAGTTTGCGGGCAATCGCTTTATTGTTAAGTCCTAAAGAGACTTGCTGTGCAACTTCCCTTTCGCGCGGAGAAAGACGCTCCAATGCCGATGAAACCGCTGCTGGCTTTGCGGTTACTAACTGCCTGCTGGTAGCAATGAAATATTGGAGTAAATCCTGTCCCATCCAGATACCTCCATGACTTACCACGGCTTTAACTTGAACCAGAACATTAGTCCCACTATAGGCATGGCAATAGCCTACAGCACCTTCACTAAGTACCTGCGCGGCTTCACCTTGATTTGGCACGTTCGCCAGGACAACGATCTTGGCATTAACAAAATCAGATAAAATCTGTTCTACAGTTGCGGTCAGCCAGGGCTGGCAATTTGCATCGAGATGTAGCCAGAATATACCGGCGTCATTTTCCCTCAACACCACTTCGTCAACCGACGCATAGATTTCAGGCTGTTCAAAAGCAGCAATCCAGTTATCCAGCATATTGTTGCGCGGAGATATGAATAGGTCGCGCATCATCTCTCCGTAAAAGCGTAGGAGCGGGCTTTTAAGACTGGTTTTAGTAAATAGGAAAG
>CAILCX010000207.1 GCA_903832775.1 uncultured Methylobacter sp.
GGATAGAGCAACGCGAAACCCATCGTTCACAGCATAATTTTAATGGGTTTCGCTATCACTCTATCCTACGAGCTTTTTAAAAAATCAATTTTTAGCCGACAGGCTTCAAAACTCCACGTTAATTGACCCCATGAATGTAATTGGCGTACCAGGATTTATCGAATAAATGTTGTTGGGTAAACTGGAAGTATAGTATTGCTTACTGAGCAGATTTTCGACATTGAATTGCAAGGTGGTTTTTGCGGCAGCTATTTTGTATTTCACCAGGGCATCAACACGACCGTAACCGGGGAGTTGATAGCGGTTTGCCATATCGCCTGGTTTTTGTCCCTGCAAGTAAACACCCGCACCTAGACTTAAACCAATTAACGCTTCTTGTTGTAAGTCATATTTTGCCCATACGCTACCGGCATTTTTGGGTACATTCCATAACGCATTGCCGGCATATTTGCCCTGTAAAATCAAAGCATCGGTGGCTGTGTAATTGGCGATAAGACTTAAACCCTCGGTGATTTTTCCTGCAACATCGACTTCTATGCCTTGGCTACGGGCTTTGCTGATACTCTCAAAAAAGAAGGTGCCGGGAATCAAGATAGGCATATTTTGTTTAGTCAGGCTATAAAAGGCGACCGTAGAACTTAGGCGTTCTTCGAAAAAGACTGTTTTAAAGCCTGCTTCAAGCTGCTCCGCTGTTTCCGGTTGAAGAATCGTGCCATTAGGCGTCGTATTGATATTGGCCGCGCCTAATGATTCAACGTAATTGCCATACAGCGATAACCATTGCCAAGGCTGATATAACAAACCGACTCGGGGATTAAAACGTCCGTTTTGAACACTCGTGCTTCGAGCGCTAGCCAGAGCCAGTGACTTGTTAGAAATGCCCGCTGTTTCAGAAATCCAGTCATAACGGCCACCACCGAGAAGATGCAGCTTAGTGAAGAGTGTGATTTGATCCTGAATATAAGCGCCATTCCATTGCAGATTACCATCATGAAAATCGTTGGGTTGTAATTGGGAAATATTTTTTGGGCGATAAATTGGATTGTAAATATTAATCGAGTTTGCAGGGTTTAAATGGTTTTGTTCGGTTAAGGTCAGCCGATAATTATCCCAGCCTGCTAACAGCGTATGCTTGGCAACTCCTGTTGTAAAGCGTCCGGTCATATCTACCGTGCCAGAATAGGAATCTATGGTATTAATTCCTCGGGTATAAGCTCTTGGCATGACTCCGGTTTGCGTATTTAAAGAGATAGCAAATGTTTGCGCAAAATCCACACTCCTGTTCAGATAAGTAAACCTGGCTGATAATTTCCAGTCTTCGCTAAACGCATGAGTATAGGTCGCGCTGGTATTGTAAAGATTTGAATGACTGTTGTCGGTTGCAGGTTCGCCCAAATAGCGCGTGATTGGGACGTTGACAGGACGATTTGTCAGTCTGTTTAACGGTATGCCAAAGTCAACACGGCTGCTTTGGTCAGAATACATCAAGTCTACATCGACTTGGTCACGGTCACTGATTTGCCAGGTAATCGATGGTGCTAAAAAGGTACGTTCATTATAGCCATAGTCACGGAAGGAATTTTTTGTGAGATATTCCAGATTCAAGCGGTACAGCAAGGAACCGTTTTCCGTCACCGCACCGGTCGCATCAGCGGTGGTACGATAAAGATCATAAGAACCGAATTGCTGTTGCAGAGCGTAATAAGGCATTAGCTGAGGGCGCTTGGTAACCACATTGATCATACCACCAGGTTCGACACGTCCATAGAGATTGGCTGCTGTGCCTTTGATCACTTCAACGCGCTCTGCATTGGCCAGAGACATCCCACTGGCATTTGGAAATCTATAGCCATCATAGTAATTCACGTAACTGGTATTGAAACCGCGCATCATGAACTGTTCAACAAAACCGCCCAGGTTTGAACCTTGAAAAACACCGCTGACATTTTTAGTGACATCGCTCAATTGAACGGCTTGTTGATCCTGGATAACCGCCTTGGGCAGCACGGTTATGGATAACGGCGTTTCCATTAGTGGCGTGTTGGTTTTGGTAGCCGTGCTGGCGTTATGAGCCATGTAATGGTCAGTGGTAGATGCAGTGGGTTCTGCAACGACCGTCAGCGTTGTTAAGGTGACTTGCTCTGATTTTGAGACAGGGATTTTTTCCAGTTTAACGGTATGCGTATCAAGAAACCGATAGTTATAACCGCTGCCTTGCAATAACTTTTCAAGTGCTTGTGCAGTGGTCATTGTGCCCGTCAGGCTTTGGGTATTTAAGGTGTGGATTTGCTCAGCGTCAAAAAGTATCTTCAGTTTTGCCAGGCTTGCAACAGTCGACAGTGCTTTGTTAAGTGGTTGCGCTGGAAGCTTATATTGTTGGGTTATATCTTCGGCGAATGTCGGTTCGATGAAGATCATGGCGCCGATTAGTAATGAAATGACTGGCGACATGATTTTACAGTTAGCGCTTATTTTCAAACCCGGTTTTGAGATCATAATTTTATGGTGCTGGGACTGACTTAACGTTACGAGGTTACACTTAGTTATTGGCAAGGATACACATGATCTTATTTTATGAAGCCTCTAAACACCCTACAAGGTATAGCCCTTTTGAACACACTCAAACAAACGCTTTATACTAGATTGGCTAGCCGCGTCACTTTGGCAACCCGTTGATGTTTTGTTGGCGACTAACGGCTCATCGCCTAACAAAACCTCGATCAACTTATCATCCTCAAGCATTAACAGCTCAGTAAAAAAAGCCTTCTCCTTTTTATCTGCAAGCAAATATCCTGATTCCAGATAGCTAGTTAAAAGAAAATCCAGTTCTTTAGTGCCTCTTCTGCATTGCCATCTTAATCTGGCTAATTGATCCATCAACCCAATTTTCTTTGTACTAGCAGTTTTTTGGTTTCCGCTATCGCTTTAGCCGGATTTAAACCTTTGGGGCAGGTATCGGTACAATTCATAATGGTATGGCATCGGTACAGTTTAAACGGATCTTCCAATTCATCAAGCCGTTCACCGGTGCTTTCATCACGACTGTCGACCAACCAGCGGTAAGCTTGCAACAAAACGGCAGGCCCCAAATAACGTTCGCTGTTCCACCAGTAACTGGGACAACTGGTTGAGCAACAGGCACATAAAACGCAGTCATATAAACCATCCAGTTTCTCCCGGTCTTCTTTGCTTTGTAGGCGTTCAGAATCGGCAGGTGCAGGCGTTTGGGTTTCTATCCAGGGTTTAATCGATGAGTATTGCGCATAAAAATGGGTCATATCCGGCACCAAATCTTTAATCACTTGCATATGCGGCAAGGGATAAATTTTGATAGTGCCGGTATAGGAATCGATGGACTTGGTACAGGCCAGGGTATTTTTGCCATTGACGGTCATGGCGCAGGAGCCGCACACGCCTTCGCGACAGGAGCGCCGGAAGGTTAAGCTGCTATCAACTTCATTTTTGATTTTTAAAATGGCGTCCAGTACCATCGGCCCGCAACTGTCCATGTCCAGTTCAAAAACATCAATGCGCGGATTTTCACCGGAATCCGGATCCCAGCGATACACTTCAAACCGACGGACATTAGTAACTCCGACGGCGGCTTTAAAGGTTTTTCCTTTGATTAAAACCGAGTTTTTAGGCAGGGTAAATTCAGCCATTAGTACACCCTCTCTTTTGGTGGAATTACGTCAACATCGTCGGTTAAAGTAAACATATGGACCGGCCTGTAAGCAATTTTTACCTGATCGTCATTTAACCAGGTCAGCGTATGTTTCATCCAGTTTTCATCGTCGCGCTTTGGATAATCTTCACGGGCATGGCCGCCCCGGCTTTCGGTTCGGTTTCCGGCCGCGTTGATTGCGACCGTGGCCTGACACAATAAGTTATCCAGTTCCAGGGTTTCAACCAGATCGGTATTCCAGATCAGCGATTTGTCGGCTACTTTGACGTCGGCAAAGGTTTTTTTGACTTCTGCCATTAGCTCAATGCCTTCAGTTAACGTTGCTCCGGTTCTAAACACAGCGGCTTTGGTTTGCATGACTTTTTGCATGTTGAGTCGAATCTCGGCAGTGCTGCGCGTCCCGTTAGCCTTGCGAATTTTGTCAAAGCGAGCCAGCGCTTTATCGCAAGCATTACTGGCCAACGGTTTTAGTGCTGTACCGGGTTTAATCAATTCGGCGCAACGTATCGCGGCAGAGCGACCAAACACAACCAGATCCAACAAAGAGTTCGAGCCCAAACGGTTTGCACCATGCACGGAAACACAGGCCGCTTCACCAATCGCCATTAAACCCGGCACTACCGCATCGGGATTATCACCAGCCAAGGTAACCACTTCAGCTTTATAATTGGTCGGAATACCGCCCATGTTGTAATGCACGGTCGGTAATACAGGAATAGGTTGTTTGGTAA
>CAILCX010000208.1 GCA_903832775.1 uncultured Methylobacter sp.
CCATGCAGAACATGTCGCGATACTTGATGACGTAATGACCACAGGCTCAACAGCCCATGAACTGGCCGCCTTGCTAAAAAAATCAGGCGTCACACAGGTTGATGTGTGGGTTTGCGCAAGAGCTTAACAATCTGTAAGTCCAATGCTTTGATCCTGATTTTTGAACAGCGTCAATCGGTGAATGAAAACTTAAAGAACTTCAATCACATTATTTTTCCCAACTGCTATTTTTATCGATCCATTTCATGCTTAGCCAATACCAGACTACAACCGGCAACATCATCACAAGCCAACTCCAATCTTCGATTAAAAACAGTTTGGCAACCCAGGCATATTCACTAAAATAATTAACCCAGGGTACACAGTAAAAGCTGAAGATCACACTACTCCAAATCAGCATCAATGCGCCTTTGCGCGTTTCAATACTGGAGAAAGCCAAAAACACCCAAAGCGGGGTCGTGTCAGTTTTTTTCATTAGGGATGTGACTCTAAAACAGGATTTTAAGTGGTCGGCACTATAGCACGAAGTTCTGATTAATCTCAGCGTTTTGCTCAACCAGATCACTTCAGCTAAAGTCTTACGGTAATCTGAGCTCAAATTTCTGCACTTATAATTGGCCTGCATAATGCTGGTTTCAGACTAAACACCTTAGAAGTGCTAACAAAATGAAAAAGGCAGAATGCGTTGATACACATCCTGCCTTCCAGCTTGTTATTGAGGTGGCGTCGGTGGCGGACCCGAGGGGGGAGGCGGTATATGCGAAGATGAGGTTGAACCGGGCGGGGGAGGAGGTATATGAGCCGCCGGTGGTATTGCTTGTTGCGGGATTGCTCCTGAAAACTGCCCCGACACCGGTACCTGATGACCCTTGGCATACATGCATTGAATATAAGCTGTATCGTAACGCTGTTGCACATCATACATTGAGCTATTGGCAGCGCTGGTACCAACAAGGCCTCCAGCTACTAAACCGGTACCAGCGCCGATAGCAGCGCCCTGCCCGCCGCCAATTGCCGCACCAGCGGCCGCACCCAAAGCTGTGCCAACTACAGCACTAGTCACCCCGCTATTCACGCCCGCTTGATTAGGGGTTGTCCCGCCAACCTGAAACGAAGCAAATTGCTGGCAGACCGCATCATCATTACGAAACCTTTCAAAAGACAAGCCGCTACCAGGTAGCACCATGACACCAGGACCATTAGGTAAACTGGCACAACCACTCATTGCCAGCATGGCTATGCAAAAAAACACCTTAAAAAAACGTGACATTGTGTAACTCCTTAACGTGGCGCAGAAGACGGCATTGGATCAACTTGTTGCCAACCACCTGAACATTGTTTGATATACGGATAATAGCCTTGCGGATTATTACAATAATACCAATAACCTGCCGGATATTGCTGAACCACAGGTAGTGCTTGCTGAATATAAACTGGCGGTGCTACGGGAACAGTAATCACTGAAGGCGGATAATTGTAATACGGCGCATAGTAAGATCCGCCATAGTAACCCAGCCCATAGCCCAAACCCAAGCCTAACCCCATTCCACTATAATAACCTCTATGTCCACCCCAGCCTCCATAATGGCCTCCGCCGTGACCTCCTCTTGCAAAAACAGGAACGCTGGCCATGATCCCAAACAGGATGAAGACTAATCCTGCTACTTTGATTCTTTTCATAACAACCTCCATCCCGGTTTATCGGGATTCTTCAAAAAATAATTTGACGAAAACACAGTTTGAGCCAGTTTTTACAGTTAAGCAACCGGATGTTTAAATAAACCTAAACGCTCTAAAAGCTGACCTTCCACAAGAATCTTCCACACTTAAACCTGCGCACCAAATGGGGCATTTCAACCCAAAGATTCGGTTGATTTAAACAATTCTATCTTCTTTAGACTTGATTGATTACATCTATATCTAACGATCGCTATAACAAGCCAGATACTAAATAATCATTTATCCATCTGATACATATGATTTTTTATATGTATCCATAACCAGCGGTTTAACGTTGGCAGTTGCGATTAATTAACCTGGCACAACTTATGCTTATCCATAAAGTATCGATTTTTTAATCTGCCACTTAACAGATAACAATTTACAGCGACTTAACTTACCTTTCAGTACCAGTGTGGAGATTTTAGTAACATGGCTTTTCGTGAGCATACCCCATCAAATATAAAGGACTCCAAACAAGAACCACCCAGCTTTGAGTTTTATCTGGACGCGGCTATAGAACATATCGCTCATTGGTTACCCGCCCAAGGTCCGATCAAGGATTTTATTCACCACAACACCCTACACGCCGTCCAGCATCATCCTTTTCATGAAGGTGTTGCTATCGCCGCAAAAATGTTTGGTGCGCGCAGTTATTTAGCGCTTGAAGATTATCAGACGATGTATCAGCAGGGCAGAATCAAGAACGCCGCGATTGACTGGGCTCTCACTCACTCGGGCTGTGAACTGCAACTGCAGGAACAACTCAGAAAAACCTTGTTCATAAAAGACACCACCAGCCATTACCCTCCTTTATCTCTCGCCAACCATGGCATCCGAACAGCCTGGCTGACTCGCCTAGAGGTTGATCTTAATTCGCTGGTTCATCCCATATTATTTCGTTTGTTGGGCAACTTTCTTGATCAGGGGATCAGTCGCTGGAGTTTGCCTAAAAACGGTGAACATTTCTGGGGTTGCATCATCCGCCTGGCTCAAAACAGCCTGTTGCCGCTCTACCCCTTAAATGAACACGGCATAGCAGACTTACTCTCCGAAAGCCCTGATTTTGTCATCAACGCCTGTCTGAAAAAAATCGTCGGCGATGAATTGCTTTATGAACAGTATCTGCTTGAAATGCTACTAGCGCATCCCGGCTGGTCTGGCATGGTCCATGTCATCGAGCATAATCCCAAAGCACTGTTGGCACGTCGTGAAATTTCGCTTAAAGAATTGCTCGCCGTTGAATTGGTCATCGAGCTGGCATTTTTATACAAGAAAAAAGGACTTGAGTTCCCTGGAATCTCGGCTTTTCCTCACCAGGAAAGTACGCCGCTGCTCCAAGATAGTGCACTAAAGCCCAAAATACCGTTACGTTTAAAAGTCTGGCACGAAGCCATGGAATGGTCATTACACAGCGAGTTACTGCTGGCATTAAAACCTGACTCTGAGCTGATAAATCAAGTACCCACCATAAAGCCTTTGCCTGAAACCCAGGCTTTATTCTGCATTGATGACCGCGAATGTTCTTTAAGACGTAATCTGGAAGAAACCAATCCAGCCATTGAAACGCTGGGGGCAGCCGGATTTTTTGGTATCGATTTTTTGTATCAGGGTCTGGATGACGCTTATCCGGTCGCGCAATGTCCAAACATCATTATTCCCAAACATCTGATCAAGGAAGCCAGCAACAAACCCCTAGTACTCGATAAAGCCAAATCAGCCCGACTGACTCATATGCATTTTACCGCGCATTCCATGTTTCGGGGCTGGTTCTATACCCAAACCCTTGGCATCGGTTACGCGGTGCGTATGGCCTGGAATGTGTTTCGTCCTGGCTCAAAACTGCCCAACATCAGAACCTTAAGCGAAGTTGAAACACACACACACCTTCATTTACTACGGGAGTCTGAACAAGTCACCGAAGACGGATACTTGCTGGGTTTTTCATTGGCCGAAATGGCAGATCGCGTTGGTGGTTTGCTGAAAAATATCGGTTTGACTCAAAACTTTGCGCCCTTAGTGGTGATCGTTGCCCACGGCTCCAGCAGCGTCAACAATCCGCATTTTGCCGCTTACGATTGTGGCGCCTGTTCCGGCAAGCCTGGCGCACCGAATGCCCGCGCCTTCGCCTGGATGGCTAACCATAATGAAGTGCGCGCTATTTTATATGATCGCGGCATTGAAATTCCGGTCGCCACCCGTTTTATCGCGGCACTACATAATACCAGCCGCGATGAAATCACCTATTTCGACAAGCATTTACTCGAAGAACATCCCGCTCCCGGCTTGCCCGCTTTCCAGCAAGCCATGAAAAAAGCCTTGCAAAGCAATGCCAAAGAACGCTGCCGCTGGTTTGAACTCGGGCCGCAAACACAGTCCCATGAACAAGCGCACCAACATGTCATGGAACGTGCCTCGTCAATCTTCGAACCAAGGCCGGAATACAACCATTCCAATAATCTTTACGCTATCGTGGGACGAAGAACCTTAACCCGTGATTTGTTCATGGATCGACGCGCATTTTTGCATTCCTATGATCCGAATACCGACACACAGGGTGAGATTATGGCGCGTATTTTATCGGCGGTTATTCCTGTCTGTGGCGGTATCAACCTCGAATATCTGTTCTCACGCATCGACAATTCTGTTTATGGCGCAGGCACAAAACTTCCGCACAATGTTATCGGTTTACTCGGTGTTGCAAACGGCGTCGAAGGGGATTTGCGCACCGGCTTGCCCTCACAAATGATTGAAGTACATCAACCGGCCCGCTTAATGATCGTAGTTGAACAAACAACGGCTACTCTGGATAAAACCTTGGCCAAACTCGGCCCGCTCAAAGAATGGCTTGATAACGAATGGGTCAGATTCGTCGCTTGTCACCCCGACAACCGCGAACTTTATCTGTATTCAATTGCCGGTTGGGAAAAAATCGAATTCGCGGATGAACTTAAGGTTTCCCAGTCTACTCATTCTGAAAAAATTATTATGAACCAAACAACAACCGTACCGGTACATCAATTCATCAGGAAACACGCATGAATGGCCTACTCTTAACCAGTCTGGCTTTGCCATTACTTGGATTATTGTTGATATTTTTAACCGATAACAACGAGAAAAAAATCGCCAGAATCAGCTTCTGGTGCAGTCACGCCATGGGCGTCAGCATTATCGCCTTGTTGATCCTCTGGGCTATGGCTGGTTTTCCCAAACATGAATATGAGTGGTTTACGCTTTATGAAACCGATGATTACCGCTTTCCTATCCTCTTTTATCTGGATCGGGTAGGCGCGGTTTATCTGTTTTGCGTGTGGGCTATTTTTTCGATTATCGTAAAATATTGCCGCGTCTATCTGCATCGGGAAGCCGGTTATAAGCGTTTCTTTTTGACCATCTTTGGTTTCGTGTTCGGGCTGAATATCGTCATCCTGTCAGGCTCTATCGACATACTGTTTGCCGGCTGGGAGATAGTCGGAATCGCATCATTTTTATTAATCGCCTTTTATCGGCACCGCGTACAGCCGGTCCGCAATGCCTTAAGAGCTTATACCGTTTACCGGTTTTGCGATATTGGCCTGTTATTGGGCGCCTGGATGAGCCATTTGTTATTTCACGAAAGCCAACATTTCAGCCAGTTGGCTGATTTATTCAATAACCCGGCCATGCCGCCTGCCGGTTCCGGTTCCTTGTGGCTGGTCTCAACCTTAATTCTGATTGCCGCTTCCGGTAAATCAGCGCAGTTTCCGTTCTGTTTCTGGCTACCCAGAGCCATGGAAGGCCCAACGCCTTCCAGCGCAATTTTTTACGGCGCTTTGTCGGTGCATTTAGGCGTATTTTTATTACTGAGAACCACGCCAATCTGGACTTATCATTTTTATACCTGCTTAAGCGTGTTCAATATCGGCTTGTTAACGGTGATTGTTGCCAGCATTTCTGAAAAAACCCAATCGAGCATCAAAGGTCAAATCGCTTATGCGTCGATTACCCAAGTAGGCTTTATGTTCATGGAACTGGCGCTAGGACTTGAAACACTGGTATTGGTGCACTTTCTGGGCAACGCTTTTTTGCGTTGTTATCAATTACTGGTTTCACCGTCTATTGTTGCTCATCTGTTACGGGTCGAGGGTTCCACTGATACGGATTTTTATATCAAAAACCATTCAAAATTCCAGTTTCTGCCCGCCTCACTGCGTAACACCTTGCCTGAGGTTTTGCAAAATACGCTGTATGTGTTCTCTCTACAGGAAGGTAATTTGGAATTATTGGTACGCTCGGTGCTTTGGTCACCCTTAAAACGCATAGGCGCAACCATCAATGCAATGAATGTCTGGCTGAAATTTCTGTACAGTACAGGCGGTTTTTCGGCATTAGCACTGATCATCGTTACCAGTGGTATCAGCACCCAATATTTATCAATTCCTATTTCGCTGTTAATGGTGCTCACTTCCTTGAGCGCATTCAGCCAAAAGTACAGTCCGTTCGCGGTCTGGAATGCCATCGCGCTAAGCTCTATTTTGGCTGGCGTCGCTGTTTGGTTTTTAAATCCCGATGCCTGGTTCGATGTACTGATCTTTGCCTCCGGCATTATTCCTGCCTGGATTTTGGGCATAGTCGTGTTAGCCAAGCTGCTCAAAAATGATAACTTTGCCGCCACACCTTTTGTCTATAGAGCCTTGGCAGAAACGCAACCCAAACTTTCCTTTTTATTGTTTTTAAGCTTTTTGGGCTTGGTCGGCTTTCCAATTTCACCAGCTTTTCTTGGCGAAGATCTACTGCTTTCCCATGCCAGTAATCACGCACCCTGGTTTGCCTTGCCAATTACTATTGCTTTTGTGATTAACGGTATTGCTGCGGCACGCGTATTCCAAAGGTTGTGCATGGGCAGACCGACTGAGCTTAATGAACTTACTGCGGATTTGCGCTGATAAGGTTTGGCAGTTTGCCTTATTCAGACTATTCAGTATTTAATGCTTTAACAATAAACTATAGTTGAAAACTGCAGTCTCGCGTATAACTCTCATTTAGTAATTCTGTTAAGTGGATTTATACATTAACTATGTTTTTTAACTCGTTCAACCAGCCGTTTTTACTGGCCTTGCTATTATCTTTCACTGCAACTATCCAAGCCGATGAGCATCATTTTTTGGTGCTCAATTATCACGACATCGCAAAAGTGGGCACCGCTAAAGCTTCTTTAAACTCAATGGATGTCAGTGTCGAACACTTCGAAGAACATCTGTTTTGGCTGAAAAAAAATGGCTATAAGATCATCAGCGTTCAGAATATCTTAGATGCTGCGGCCGGCAAAAATGCAATTCCTGATAAATCCGTATTACTGACTTTTGATGATGGTTACCTTAGTTTTTACACCCGGGTTTTTCCCATCCTTAAAAAATATCATTACCCGGCAACATTAGCGATCATCGGTAGCTGGATAGACGGCATCGACAAACCGGATGAAGATGGCAAGCAATTACTTAACTGGGATCAAGTTCGGGAAATAGTAAAATCCGGTCTGGTAGAAATGGCCTCGCATACTTATGATTTGCATAAAAGCGCCATTGCTAATCCGCAAGGCGACACTCAGGCTGCCACTGTGACCCGAATATTTGATTCTGCAACCGGCCAATATGAAACCGAAGCACAATATCGGGAACGCATCCATCTGGCACTGAGAAAAAGTGCTGAATTCATTTTTCAACATGCGGGAGTTTGGCCCAGAGTGATGGTCTGGCCTTACGGTGAATATAACAATATCGCCATGGAAGCCTCGCGCGAAGCAGGTATGCCGATGACTATGGGCTTGATTGACGGCTTTAATACCATTGCTAATATTGATGTCCTGCGTCGCATGATCATGACCGATGACCCGGATGTTCGACAATTTGCCGAAATTATCACCAAGTTGCGCACCGATCGCTCATTGCGGGTCGCTTACCTAGACCTGGATTTTCTCTACGACAAAAATCCCCAACAAACCGAACGCAATATTGACGCTGAAATCAACCGCATCGCTAACATGCATATTAACACGGTTTTTTTGCAAGCCTATTCGGACACTAACAGTGACGGCAATGCCGACACAGTGTATTTTCCCAACCGACACTTCCCCGTCAAACTGGATTTGTTCGCTCACGTCGCCTGGCAATTAAAAACCCGTGCCGGCGTCAAAGTTTATGCGTGGCTACCTGTTTTTGCCTTTAAAAATGACTTGCCGGATGCCTGGTATGTACAGGAATGGCGAGACGGTAAAGCGCAAAAATCCGATGACATTTACTCGCGACTTTCAGTATTTCAATCTGAAGCGCGCCATTATGTTACTGAAATTTATGAGGATCTAGGGCGCTATTGTAATGTTGACGGCATTTTATTTCACGATGACGGGATTTTATCCGACCACGAAGATGTTTCTCAGGCCGCTTTGTCCTTTGGCCGTGACGTCTGGGGATTGCCGGATCGCTATGAACAACTTCAGGCCACACCCAAAGTTCGCCAGGCTTGGTCTAAGCACAAAATAGAATTAATCAGTCAATTTACCGATGAACTTGCCAATCGAGTTCGTGATAATCGACCCGGCATCTCTACTGCGCGTAATTTATTCACTCTATCCGGCTTAAAACCCGATACTGAAGGAACTTATGCTCAATCATTCAAATCCTTTTTAGCCCATTATAATTACGTTGCCATTTCTACCTTACCTTTTGCCCAGACAAAAAAACAGGCTCAGGAGTTAACGGAAGTTGTCGCGGCTATAGCTCATTATCCTGAAGGTATAAAAAAGGCGATATTTGAAGTAGAGGCCGTTAATTGGAAAACGCGAGAGCCGGTATCTTCAATCATTTTTATTGAACAACTGGAATTATTGAAAAAGCTGGGGGTTCATCATCTTGGTTATTATCCTGATGATGTTTATCTCGACCAGCCTCGTTTGAAGGATTTACAAAAACACTTTTCACTACCGGTCATGCCTTAAGCAAATGTTGGGTACCAACCCAACCTACCATCCAATCATAAAACCATGTAACCTACATTAGGTCAGGTTGCCATGCTTTTCGGCAACCTGACGTTTGATCTTATACAATAAAAAAAAGGAGTTCAAACCCATGCTTGAACTCCTTTATTTAATACTTACAATGCCGCTCCGGCGTTGTAACCATGTATCAGCTAATACTAATTAGCCAAAGAAACCTTCATCGGTTGGCTTGCAACTTCAGCTTTGATTTGTTCCATGCTGGATAAAACAGAAATCATCTTTTCTGTCGCTTTGTAATCGGTACCCGACCAGATCAATTTTCCATCGGGAGACAAAATTGCAAAATACGGCAATCCAATTTTCAATTGACGATGCTCTGGATTTTCACGAAATTTTTCAAACTCAGGTTCTTTGTCAACCAACTTTACCGCAATCGCTTTTTCTCTGAGCGCTTGATTTAACGCAGCATTATTGGCAGCTTCTGCTTTAAATGCAGTACAGTTTGCACACCAGCTGGCATAAAAATCAATAAAGATAGGCTTGCCTGTTTCTTTGGATGCTTTTTGAGCTGCTTCAAAATTTCTATACCACGAAATTCCGGCTTCTTCCTGAATAGTCAGATTGACTGCTTTACCACTACCACTAACAGCTACAACTTCAGTTGCATGAGCGGAAGCAATAATCGGTGTTTGACCCAATCCGGCAACCACCAACCAAACGCCTATAATCAAAGACATAACGCCAAGATAATGATGCATCTTCTCATTCGGCATGGCATCAGCAGGCAACAAAGATATAACGTTGCAATGCACGACAGCAATCCAAACTGCTACCATGCCCATCGCCATCGATAAAGTAACCGACGGTTCTACACCCATAACGCCCATACCTTTGGCGAAATAGACATAAGCAAAATATAAAATCATCAAACCAAAGGCATACTTGATGTTGTTCATCCAGTAACCGGCTTTTGGCATTTTTTTGAATTTTACGACGCTGATGATAAAAAACGGTAAGCCCACGCCCAAACCAAAGCCGCTCATCATGATGCTGCCTTGTGAGGCAATACCCAATTTATCAACAAAGGTTAATGCTTGACCCATAGCCGCCAATGCACTGGCTTTCGCCGCAATTTGATCGGCAACTTGCAACAATAATGCAAACACGATTGGACCAACACAAGGCGAAATAACCAGGCCGGCAACAGCACCCATTAACCAGGTACCGACAACACCACCGACCTTTGCGGAACTCTGATCCAGAGAATGCACTTCATTTTGCATGAAACCCAATTCATAAAAGCCCAGCAAGGCGATTGCAAAAAAAGCAAAGAACAAGGCAAAACCAATATTAACCGCTGCAGATTGCATAAAGGTATTAAAGGCGCCGCCAGTCATTCCGGCCATTAATCCTAAAAAAGTATAAGTACAAATGATACCGACAACATATGCAAATGCATGCAGTTTGACCTTTTCAGTAACGCCATTAGCACGTTTAACGATGAACATCGAGGTAATCGGCAACATCGGATAAACGCAAGGTGTAGCTACCGATAAAATACCGGCAAGAAACATCAAACCAAACATAATGAAAGTGTTGTCTTTGTTATTGGTAAACAAGGCCAACATTTGATCGGTCAAACTGGCAGATTCTTCTACCTTGGGAGCCACTGGTTGACTAATAACCGGGGCTTTTGCAACGACAGCCGGCAAGGCAAGCGTGACTTGTGCGGTTTGCGGACGAAAACACACATGCGTAACATCGTTACATAATTGATAGTTAACGTCTAATTGTAAAGAAGTGGTGGTAGCGCCGGCGCCCAGCGTACCCAGAGACAGAATAAAATCGCCCTGATCTCTTAACACGGTTGCTTTAACTTCACTGTCATAAACGCCGGTCGGCTTTTGCAGGCTGACCACTTTTAAATTTTGCGCGGTTAATTTATCTGAAGGATCGATGGCAACCGCCAGGTAAATATTTTCGTCACCTTTATCAAGGTAAGCATGATGATCTTTAGGCACCGTTAAGGTTAAACGGAAATCCGCTGGCCATTGACCCGGATTTAACGCGGTACCACTTAAGTCTGCTTTAGGTATTTCAGCATGAACTAAAGCGATAGTCATGAGCCATAGCATTAATATTGCAGTAAGTTTTTTCATAATTTATTTACCACCTGTAATTGGTTAAAAATCTGTCCGTTATTCTGGCAACATAAAAAGGGTAAGCCACATGAGCGTAGCCATTTAAGACCGTTATTTGCCTTGAGCATGGCAATAGTTGACACGCTGCCAGCGACAACACAATGGTCGGCCACTATGCTGACGGCTCGCAGGCCTGAAACGGGCCAACCGGTTTTGGGATTTAAGATATGACTGTAACGAACACCATCAATGAGCTGAAAGCGTTCATAATCACCACTGGTCGCTAGGGCTCCGGATTTAAGTTTAAGTTGGGCGATTATTTTTTCAGGATTACGGGGATCACGAATGGCAACCGGCCAACCTTCGCCGTTTGGCAAGGGACCAGTCACCCGAATGTCACCACCTAATTCGATAATGCCATGTCTGATTCCATTCTGTTGGAATATGTTTGCAGCGGAATCGGCGGCGTATTCCTTTACGATACCGCCAAAATCCAGTTGCATTCCAGTTTGTGACAAATAGATTGATTGCTCATCCCACTGCACTTTTTTCCAGCCGATTAACGGCAATACTGCTTGAATTTGGTCTTTCGTGGGTAATTCGGTTTGCTCAAGATGCCACAGTTTTCGTAGCACGCCTGAGGTTACATCGAATAACTTGTTACTTTCCTGGTAACAATTATCGGCATAACGTAACAAGCCCACCGTTTCAGGATCCAGTGCTGTGTTAATACCAGACCCTCCACGGCGATTGATCTGGGCAAGCAAACTGTCTTCCCGGTAACGGGAATATTTAAACTCAAGCCGTGCAATGCAATCGGTAACCTGGCGGTAAAGCATTTCTGCTTTGTCCGCCGAGTCAGCACAAAACTGAATTGAACAGGGCGAACCCATGGCTTTAAATTCAAAATTAAATACCTCCAACATCCGTATTTAATCAGCTTGCCTTGTTGGGTTAGAACTTCAAATTAAAGGAGGCGGTAACCATCGTATAGCTAAAGCTATCGAAGGTTTGATTATTGTTGCTACCTATCTCATAACCAGCGTTGTGATTGTAATATTCAAAACCGGTTTGGAACTTCAAACTGTCAATGTGCTTGATTTTTTTGATTTCTTTGCTTAATTTAAGTCCACCCGAAATCGCTCCGAAGCCTGCTAATCTGTAATCACTGGAGTAGTAATTTTGATTAACCATAAATCGACTGAAATCTGCATTAAATGAACCATCAAATGTTGTCTGATAAAAATTTGCTTTTGTTTGCGAATAATATCTTACACGTGGAATTATTTGCCAATCATCAACAATTGGCTGATGCCAACTAACTTCAAATGTGTGAGAATCAACACCCCAGTCATTGCTGGCAAAACGATAATCCACATGCAAGGCTGCATTGTTCAATTTGTCAAAATGACGGACATATTGTTCAAGTAATGCCCATTCAAATCGGTGCCCAGGTCTTTTTTCATTAATGGGACCACCCAGAGATTCAATAAAAACTTTCTTATAAGGATCAGTTAAAAAGCCATCCGAATAACCAAAAGTCACATTACTTTGTAAGATTGAATTTTTGTCAAGAACCTGAGACAC
Source organism: uncultured Methylobacter sp. (assembly GCA_903832775.1). GTDB lineage: Bacteria > Pseudomonadota > Gammaproteobacteria > Methylococcales > Methylomonadaceae > Methylobacter_A. The sequence goes on from CAILCX010000208.1 coordinate 12,421, forward strand.
ACCTACCAAGTAATTTTGACTGGTTTTATGATTAGTGTAACCATAAGCCCAATTAGAAGCTAAATCTTGAGTCACAGCATCGGCAGGCTGATCTGATGGTGCCACAGCAGTTCCCCATGCGCCCGGAGATGGCTTAATTTCATCAAAAGCCATAGAACCACCAAAATTAAGCGTAGTTAACTTTTTATTTAAATCTATGCTTACATTGCTATTAAAAAAACGCGAAGTATAATCTTGCTCTCTTGAAAAACCACCACCAACATTGACAGACGCCTTGTCCAGAAAGTAGGTTAAACCGCCGGTGATTTGATCCCGCTGCTCACATATGGTCTGTCCACACCAATTTGCTGATGCACCACTCATAACCTGATGAACTTTACCATTTGCATCTTTTTCATTATGCGTTGGAGAGGCACCTGCAATGATGTCACGTAAGATCCCTACATTCGCGGTCATGGACTTACCAATTGGTGCGGAAAGCGCACCATCAAAAACATCAACATTCATTCGTCGATTGCTTTCCTGGTAATGGCCGTATTGAAAATCAGCACTGTAATCTTCTTCGGTACGCCCGGCTGTTGCGGTCTGCATCAGACCGGGTAGCGCAAGCGCTGCAAAGCTTAAGCGTGCAACGGTATTGGTTTTTTTACGATTTTTCATGGGAGTTTTTTTGTTAGCTTATATCTAAATTAAAGAAGAGACTCAGTTGCAACCGCAACCGCCGCCGCCGCCGCCATAACCGCCAGCGCCGGACTCTTTACTGTAAAAA
>CAILCX010000209.1 GCA_903832775.1 uncultured Methylobacter sp.
ATTAGATAAAACGGTTGAAGTTGTGCCACCCATTTCGGTTGAAGTTGTGCCAGGCGTTTCGGTCGAAGTTGTGCCACTTTAAGTTGACTAATTCGACTCTGTTTCGCTCGAAGCTGTGCCACTTGTTTCGGTCGAAGTTGTGCCAGAGGCTTATATTAAAGGAATGATTTCTATCTTATCCCTGAAAACTTAAAAACAGGGATATGGCCGCAAAAAAGATAGATATCATGGATGTTCGACAATTAATTCAATTAAAAATCAGAGGTGAGAGCAATCGAAGTTGCAGCTCCCTTTTAGCGATTCACCGTAACACGGTCAATTACTATGTTCGTCAATTAAGAGCGACAGGAACCGCTTACCCGGATTTGCTTAAATTAAGCGATTTAGAACTCAAAGAACTTTTCCCTTATAAATCTGCTTCAGACAGTGATCGTTACGAGGAGTTGGCTGCCTGTTTTTCGTATTTTAAACAACAATTGCTTCTTCCGGGTGGCACACGAGAAGTGTTATGGAAGGAATATCTCCAAACGCATCCGGAAGGCTATGGTTACACCCAGTTTAACGAGCATTATAATAATTGGCTGAATCAGACTAAGGCCAGCGGTAAGCTAACCCATAAGGCCGGTGACAAATTGCTGGTCGATTATTGCGGCAAAAAGCTTCAGGTGGTCAATAAAGAGACCGGTGAAGTGCAGGAGGTGGAAGTGTTCGTTGGCATCCTGCCATGCAGCAGTTATACTTTTATCGAGGCCAGCCGCAGCCAGCAGCGCGAAGATTTTATTGGGTCAATCAATAACTGTTTTCAATTCTTAGGTGGCAGCACCAAGGCCATTGTTCCGGATAATCTGAAGTCTGCAGTTTCCAAAGCCAGTAAATACGAACCGATACTGAATAAAACATTGAAGGATCTGGCTCTTCATTATGGCTGTGCGATCAGCCCTACCCGTGCCTACTCCCCGCAGGACAAAGCGATGGTTGAAGGAGCTGTGAGACTTGTTTATCAACGTATTTTCTTCCAGATCAGGAATATGACCTTTTTTAGTCTGGATGAGCTTAACGGGCAGCTTAGAAAGGAACTTGTAACCTACAACGACTACCTGATGACTACCTACCAGGCGAGCCGCAGAAAGCTCTTTGTCGAGCTGGAGGAGCAATACCTGCAACCTTTACCAGAGACGCTCTACCAGATCAAGCATTACAAGCACGCCAAGGTACAGAAAATGGGTTATATCTACCTCTCCGACACCAAGAACTATTACAGCGTCCCCTACCGTTATATCGGCAGACAGGTAGAATTACAATATGATCAGGATATTATTGAGATTTACTGCCAGTCTGAACGGATTGCAAGTCATAAAAGGGTATACCGCCCAGGGCAATATGTTACGATTAAAGAACATATGAGCAGTACCCATCAGTTTTACAACGACTGGAGTCCGGAATACTTCAATAAACTCGCACTTAGCATTGGTTCAAAAACAAGTGAATACATCTCGCTTCTGATTGCTCAGCAAGCCTATCCGGAGACTGGTTACAAGCAGGCGCTGGGCATCCTAAGCCTTAAAAAAGGGTTCGACAAACATCGGATAGAGAATGCCTGCGCCATGGCTTTAACCTATGATAAATGCAGTTACCGAACAATTAAACGGATTTTGGAAAATAATATGGATAAAGCTATAGAAATCAAAACGCTACAGCTTTTTATCCCGATACACATGAATATACGGGGTGCAGAAGCCTATAATTAATTAATCAATAAAATAAATAAAAATGAACAATCAGAGTACTATTGAAAGGATGAAACAGATGAGGTTATATGCGATGGCAGAAACCTACTACAACAGTATGCAAAACAATATGCATCGGGATTTTACGCTCGATCAGTATCTGGCTTTGCTGATCGATCAGGAATGGGAATGCCGCTATAATAAGCGCATCCAAAACCTGATCACCAATGCAGGGTTCAGATATCCTGCATCGGTCCAGGATGTTAATTATACTGCAAACCGTTCTCTTGACAAAAATACCTTTGAACGCCTGGCATTGCTCGACTTTATTAAACGAGGAGAAAATGTGATTATCACAGGAGCCACAGGTACCGGGAAAAGTTATCTGGCCCAGGCATTGGGAAATAGCGCTTGCATGATGCAGTACAAAACGATGTATTACAACTTTGCCAGGTTGATCGATCAGGTTAAACTCTCAAAACTCGAAGGTACCTACCTGAATCTTCGAAATAAGATCGAGAAAGCCGACTTGCTTATCCTGGATGATTTTGGATTAACAGCCTTTGATGACCATGCCAGAAATGCACTGATGGATATCGTTGAAATGAAATATGACAAATCCTCAATTATCATTGCTGCACAGATACCGGTAAAAAACTGGCATGAAACAATCGGGGAAGGAACCATAGCCGATGCTATTTTAGATCGGCTGGTACACTCATCCCATCGAATAGAATTGACGGGCGAGTCAATGAGAAAAACCAAGATGAAAAAGACTCAGAATAATTAATAAATTTGGCCAGAAAATCATTCCTTTTTTTGTGGCACAACATCACCGAAACAAGTGGCACAATTACACCGAAATATCAACTTCGCGTTCCTTGCGAGAGAAAAGGATAAAATTTTCGCACGGAGTACGCAATGACCGCAAAGAAAAAAAAGGTGTTTCTTCCTTGCGTTCTTCGCGTTCCTTGCGTGAG
>CAILCX010000210.1 GCA_903832775.1 uncultured Methylobacter sp.
CGGCTCAGGCTCGGCAAGTACCAACGGTGTTGAGTTTACTGTATCCATCAGGACTTTATGCGCTAACTCGACATCCGAGCCGTAAGCGATGCCAACAGGAATCACTACGCGGGTTATAGGATCACTTAAGGTCCAGTTGACCAATTGACTGGTAATGAATGTTTTATTGGGCACTACCACTTCTTTTTTATCCCAATCTATTAATGTCGTGGCTCGCATGTGAATTCGACTGACTTTACCTGTGATACTGCCGATAGTTACGGTATCGCCTACCCTGATTGGACGTTCAAAAAGCAAAATGATACCAGAAACCATGTTGGCAAAAATTTCCTGTAAACCAAAGCCCAAACCCACACTGAGTGCCGCCACCAACCATTGTACCTGAGACCAACTGCCGCCTAACTCGTTTGCAACACTTATAAAGCCTATCGAAAATAAAACATATTTGGCTAACTGATTAACTGCATACCGACCACCGGCCTCTATGGATAATCGCCTGAACACCAGTAACTCCATCAGACCGGAAAAATTCCTCACCGAGACCACAGCAATAAAAACATACAAGCCGGCCAATAAAAAATTAGTCATGGTTATCGGCTGCATGCTTTCCTGATTATCAATATTAACCAGATGCTTCCACAGTACAATATGATCGAGAAATGAAAAGGCTGGCAAAATATTTTTCCAGGTCGCCCAAAACCCGATAACCAAGGTAAAACCAATGAAAAGATTGAGTAGCTTTATGGTTTGCGCGTTTATTTTAGGTATATCGATTTGCTGTTGATCAAGGGGTAACGCGGGATCTTCAGAACCTGCCAAATGTTTTTCGGAAATCTCAGCCAATTTAAGCTTTTGCAACGCATTGCTCATTGCCAGTTGCCGATTAACTAGTGTTAACCAGCGAAATACGAGCTCATGCAAAATAATGGTCGAAAAAATCAGTCGTAAAGTAATGACAAGTTTTTGCTGTAACTCTAAAGCACTTAAATAATAACCAGCGACAGCGAACCCTATAATCACCAACGGTATTGTGATGGCTGAAAAATACCAGACATAGCGAAGTCTGGATAACCAGCCAAAAGAGTTCTTATGGATATAACTTTTTAATAAACCACTGGAGGGTTTTAAAACCCGTACCGCAAACAACGCCATTGCCAACATGATTGTAATGAGCGCTAATCGTCCAAGACTATCGCTGTGAGCCGAAAATTTTGAGGCACTTGTTGCGCTAATAATGAAAATGCAAGGTATGACAATAAAACGTATCCACTCAATCTGCTTACGCAACAAATTGACAGAAGTCTTTTGCCATTGAAAATGTTTACGCGCCAAACCATTCACAGCAAACATACGATAAAAAAACTGAAGGAAGAAAAGCGGTGGCGCTGCGCCTTGTAAACCTTGCCCCATCGCCTTGGTAAAGTCTGCAATCTGGTTGCCATCACTCAAAAACCAGCCCACATAGTAAAACAATAACGGCAACGGTAAAACCAGCAATATATTGTAGGTAAGTGCTTTTATAGTGAAATAAAAATTATCCGTTTTACCGAATATCGCTGCTAACTGTTGTTTTGCCCAAGTTCTACTTAGTTGCAAAGCAACCAAACCAACCAGAGCAATTAAAGTTAAAAACAAGTGATGAAACAACAACTTGACTGCATCCTTTAGCACATCGATCCAGTTAAATGGAGACAATATCCATTGAGTAGAATGATACAAATCGGCTATATAATTCAAATTAATCGGCTCAGAACTGGGCACCCACAACAATCGTTCGTCCAGATAAATGGCAAATTTTACTGACTGATCGCTCATATGTTGCCTTGCGAAATCAAGGTCACCCAAGCTACGAAGATAAGTTGTGTAAGCGACGGACAATTTATTCAATAATTCTTTCTGATTATTAAGCAACACCCGTAATTCAGCCTGTATCATCATTCGCTGCTCTAAAGGCAAAGATTGATCAACCTGATTCATCAATTTCTTTAGATCTGCATCCACATCAACGAGTTGTTTTAACTGATCTTCAATCTTAAATTGGGCCAGACTTATAACCGCCGTTTCTTCCTGTATGGCCTGGGATTGCTCCTTAAAGTCATCCTGATTTGATAAATTACGTCGTTCTTCACGGAGGATTTTTCCCAATGCAGGACTCAAACTGGCAAGACTGATTTTTTTGTCAGCACTTTTAAAATCGCTCTCGATTTTAGTGGTTTGAGCGTCGTCACTCGCTTTTTGCTCACTGTTTTGTTCTATTTTGGTCGTTATGTCTTGTAAATCACGACTGTACTGAATATTCTCTCTGGTACTTTGCTGGATCAGTAAATGTTTACCAAAAATCGCTTTTTCTGCCTGACTTAGCGCATCCTGCATTTGCTTGGCTTCTTGCTGTCTCAGGTCAAAAATAAGATTTTCGATAGTCGCTACAACTGGATTTAATGCCACTTTCTGACTATCTAATAACTGAAATTGAGCCTTCAGTAAATCGACCCTGGCCGGATTGCTTATTGCCTCAGCATCAAGCATTTTTATCTCAGCAGCACGAGAGATAATCAAGGTTTTCAACTGCATCTGTCTGGCTTCTACTTCCAGCTTTACTTCAGCTTTGCTTATAGGAACTCCCAATTTCTTTTGAGCCGCCTCAAGCTCCTGTTGTGCGACTAACATTTCTTCACGAATCTGTTGCGGCCGACCATTTTGCAAGGTCAACTCAGTTTCTACTTTATTTATTTGTTCATCCAGGGTGCTAATTTTCCCTTTTTCAAGAATAAGCCGCTGTTCGAGTTCTTCAACCGGAATTCGACCAAATTCTTCCGGTTTCTGCTTGGCCACTTTCAGCAGTGCTTGTTCAAGATCTTTTTGTAACTTTTTGCTTTGCTCAGACGCTTGCTTGATAGTCAATTTAAAATCGGCTGTCTGTATTTTAAATTTTTCGATATTTGCTAAATTATCTTCAGTCGCCTGATATATTGCCAACAACCTTGATTTTGTTGCTTCATCAATACCTTCTCGGGTATTAACAGCTTCTATTTTTGACTTTAAATAATCCTTATTAATTTCAAATGTTGTGTTTTTTTGCTTTGTATCCAATGCATTGCTTTTGGCCCAAACCCCAATCGGGGCCAGCATTAAAATACATAATAAAAAAAGAAAAGGTAGACGCTTTTGTTGAGTTGCAGGTAACTTAATAATTTTCATAAACTATGTCGAGAATAACTCCTAAGGTATATGGAGTCATATTGTAAACCAGTTAATTAAACCTGAGCTTAATCTAAAAAAACATTTCTTGAACAGAAGATAACTATTAGTTCCCCGACTCACGATTAAATCCTTTTTTAATCTGGGTGAACTGTAATAACTGGGCTTCAACCTGACCGTTAAATGATTCCGGTTGATAAATACCTTGTTCGTTCCTGGTGCCCGCTTCAATTCCGAATATTAACTCCAACGCTTCATCTATAGTGGTTACCGCATAAATAGAAAATTGACCGGATTGCGCAGCACGCACCACGTCCCATCGTAGCATTAGGTTTTTAATGTTAGTCACTGGAATAATAACGCCCTGTGTCCCACTTAAGCCTTTTTTAACGCATATATCAAAAAATCCTTCAATTTTTTCATTAACTCCCCCTATCGGCTGAACATTCCCTAATTGATTGATAGACCCAGTAATAGCAAGATCCTGACGTAACGGAATTTGGGCAATCGACGATAAGATTACACAAAGTTCTGCCAGAGAAGCACTGTCACCTTCAACATGTCCGTAGGATTGTTCAAATACCAGACTGGCGGCAACTGAAAATGGCGTTTCTCGACAATACCGGGCGGCAATAAAGCTCGATAAAATCAACACGCCTTTTGAATGAATAGCACCACCCAACTCAGTTTCACGTTCTATATCAACTACTTTCCCATTACCTAAACGAGTGGTTGCAGTTATTCTTGAAGGTTGTCCAAAGCTGAACTCACCTAACTGTAAAACTGAAAGACCATTGATTTGGCCAATGACCTTTCCCTCAATATCAATCATGACTGTGCCACGATAAATATGCTCATACAGTTTTTCCCTATGCTTATCTAGCCGATTCGTTTTATGATCAATCGCTTGTTGCACATCACTGCTGGCAATATGTTCATGGCTATCCAATTCAGCCCAATAATTTGCTTCGGTTAATAAATCTTTGATACTGCGCAGATGCGTCAATAATTTTTCTTCATCGCCCGTCATTCTGGCGCTATGCTCTATAACTCTTGCGACTGCATTTGAACTCAGCGGCCTTAATTTCTCTCGTCGGGCAATAGTTGCCAATAAACGTGCATAGTCATGATCGTTATTTTCTCTGATTATGGATTCGTCAAAATCAGCGGCAATTTTAAAAAGATCATGAAACTCAGGGTCATACTCGCAAAGCAGATAATAAATCAGCGGCTCCCCCATTAAAATAAGCTTCAAATCAATCGGAATGGGCTCCGGTTCCAGTGATGAGTTACTGGTCAAACTAAGCGCTCGTTCCAAAGATTCAATTCTTATCTCTCCTGATTGTAGCGTTCTTTTAAGCATATCCCAGGCATAAGGTTGAGATAGCAATTTTCGGGCATCAATCAACAAATAGCCGCCGTTGGCTTTATGTAATGCGCCAGGTTTTATCATCGTAAAATCGGTAACCAATGACCCCATATAGGCTTGATGATCTATACGCCCCAGCAGGTTACTGTAATTCGGATGATCCTCATAAATAACCTGAGCTGACTTTTTATTGCTAAAGTCCACCATCAAATTAACGTAATAGCGTTTAAAGGGGTTGGATTCCTGAGGCAGGTCCATAAACGAAAAAGTTTTTTCACTGCGAGGAAGAAAATCAAGTACATGTTCGATAATATCTTTTTGAACATCATTCAAATAAGCAAGAACAGCCCCTTGTTTAACGTATTTTTCGAGCAACTCATCTACTGAATGATTAACTGCCAGTTCAGCAATTTCCCGAATAAGCGCCTGTAATTTACGCTTGGTTTCCTTGCGCCAAACAGGAAAGTTTTTAACCAGTTTTGCAAGACGTTCTTGTAAATCATAGATATTTTTTTGGATTTCGTGCTGTTTGTCTTTATCGAACTTATTAAACTGCTCCGGACTTATTACTTCGTCTTTATCATTAGCGGGTGAAAAAGCGTAACCGGTTGGGGTTTCTGTAAGGATAATATGAGCGTTAATAGCCTCTTCACGTAACTGGCTGAGTTCATTTAATTCTCTTTGTCGTGATTCGCCTTCTATTTCAGCAGTTCTGGAGCGATATTCATCACCGTCAAATGCTGTAGGTATCGCAATACTTAATTCATCAATCAATTGCTCCATGTCATGCTTGAAGGTTTTGCCTTGCCCGGCCAGAAATTTAATAGCTGTTGGTTTGGCTGGTTGACTGAAATTATTGACATAACACCAGTCATCACAAACTTTTTGTCGACTCGCTTCGTGTTCAACCAGTTGTTTTACGATTGTTAATTTACCGGTTCCAGCTGGCGCCATCGCAAAAATATTGTAGCCATTTTTTTGCATACGAATACCAAACTTAAGCGCTTCCAATGCGCGCTGCTGTCCGACTGCAATATCAATATCTTCAAGCTCCTCTGTAGAACTGAACTTTAAAAGTTCAACATTACAAGGTTTATACAACTGAACAGGATCCAACTTTGTATTTTTCATTATTTATACCCTGCAGGCAAAAATTGACTTATCAAACAGTTCCTCGTCGAATGACAAGAAGGATTGGTTAAAATCTGATCTCTAGAATACATGATTCATGAAAAACACGAAAGGCACGAAAAATGGTTTACTTGCTGTCATAAATCGAGATAACTATAGTTTAAAAGCTATTTCATTTGAGGGTGATTGGGAAGTATGTATAATTCAAACAAGGCCAAACATTTATCATCACTTTACAATCATTGATTTGTTTCATTGAACTTGGTTGCTAGCCTATTTTTATCGTTAAAGCTTTAGAATATCAATTATTATTTATTAGGGGGATTTATATGAAAAAACAACTGCTATTTTGTCTTCTTGGCGGAATTGGGCTAAGTCAAATCACTCTTGCCGATGAAATTAATTTTGGCAAGAAAACACCCTCAGCGTCTCAAGTCATTGAAGCGCTAACCCCAGGCAAATCAAATCCTGATGTTAGCCCGGAAGATTCTGATTATGAAGGGGATATAAAACATGGCGCGAAAACCCGTTCCATAGACATGAGTGGACTAAAGGCTACACCGAAATCAAGCACGCCAAAAACGCTCCTGAAAGCAGCAACTGAAACCGCTTTATCAATGGAAATTGTTTTTGGTTATAACTCGGCAGAACTGACTAACGAAGCAAAAGAGCAGCTTAAACCTGTCGGTGAAGCCTTGGCATCAGGAAAATTATCTAATCTGGGATTTGTCGTCGAAGGTCATACCGATGCAGTGGGCGGCCAATCATACAACAAAACGCTTTCTGAACAACGCGCGGCTTCCGTAAAATATTTTTTGGTTAACAGCTTTAATATTAATTCTTCTGCTATCCAAATTGTTGGCAAAGGCAAAAGCGATTTGCTCGATCCCTCGCATCCAGACAGTGAAGTCAATCGTCGTGTTCGCATAATTTCCAGAAAATAGATCTATACCATTATTCTAAAAGCCAAATAAATCAATCCGGGCTTTTGAATAGTGAATAGGCAACAATATTTTGTCAAAGTTAATCTTTAAGGCTTGATTCTGTTATGCTTGAAAACTTGCACTCCCAGTCCAATGACACCGATGAAACAAGAATAATGTCGAATGAATCAAGTAGTGACCTAATCCATAACCCTCTATTCACGGCTACTGACTCCTCCGGGAACACCAACGAAGAAGCTACACGCCTGATGACCAGTTATTCAGAATCAGGTACGCCAACTGACCTTCACTTGGAAATTGGAAGTATTGTTAAAAATACTTATGAACTGGTCACCGTATTAGGTGAAGGCGGAATGGGAACCGTTTTTAAAGCCTTGAATAAAGTTTGGGAAGAAGTAGAAGCCCGCGATCCTTACGTAGCTATCAAAGTATTAAAGCCTGAATTATCTGCCAACAAACAACTGGTCCGGTCTCTATACAGCGATTTTGACAGAACCAAAATGCTGGCAAATTGCCCGAACATTATCAAGGTTCACGGTTTTGACAGAGATGGTCCACATGTCTACATGACTATGGAATATCTGACCGGGCAAACGCTGGGCGACTATCTCAACCGTACCCCACTGAGCCTCACTCAAGCCTGGTTCATCATTGAAGGCATAGGTAATGCTCTGGCTTACGCCCATGCCAACAACATCGTCCACCGTGACATTAAACCGGGCAATATTATCATCACCGAAGAAGGTATCGTTAAAGTGCTGGATTTTGGCATTGCGTCCAAAATCAATGAAAATGAAGGTGATGAAACCAAATTTGGCGGCCATGAGCTGGGGGCTTTAACAATCGCTTATGCGGCTCCAGAAATGCAAAGGGATTTCCCTCCTGATGCTCGTGATGATATTTATGCCTTCGCCTGTGTGATATACGAAATTCTGACTGGTAAACAATTTTACAAACAAAAGATTCACAAAGCCGCGCCTATACCTGGTTTAAATAATCGGCAGATGGAAATTTTAAACAAATCACTGGCTTTTGAAAGAGACCTGCGTACCGGCAGTATTAATGAATTACTGGAAAAATTGCGCCCCGTTAAAACTCCCTGGGCAAAATATCTCAGCATCAGTGGCGGCGTGTTCGTCATTATCGGACTGGTACTCTGGAAACTATTGGCAACAGCCCCAGAACCAACCCAACCTGTCGAACCGCAAGCAACCTCAAAATCACCCGTTGTAACAAATCCTGTCGCCCAAATTACAACACCGGCTCCGGTTGCTACGCCCATTCAAAACCAAGAACCTGTTCACCAACAAGAGCCGCTTCCTGAACCAGCACCAATTAGAGAAGAGCTTACTTTTAACTCAACCAGTTCTGACGGCATTGTTCACTTACAAACATCAAAACCGGATTATAAAAATGGCGAGCCTTTCCAGTTAAATTTTTCCCTTACTGAACCACGTTATGTTCGTGTTATTGATCGCGATACCAAGGGTGAAGTAACGACCTTACGGCCTAATCCGCGTCAACCGGACAAGTTATTACCTGCCAATAAAGAACAGGTATTTCCACCCACTGGCGTTGAAACTCCAATCCAGGGTCCCTCTGGTGACGGCAGGGTTACCATCGTAACAAGCACAGAACCTTTTCCTAAAAACCTGAAAATACTTGATAACGATGGCAGTGTTTCAGATCAAGTACAAAGCGGCACTTATTCCTGGACACAAATCAGATATACCTTACATCGGTAATAACAGAATTCAGAAAACAGCTGATTAATCAAGCCAAGTCGGCCAGGTTACCTCTGGTTTCCAGCCACACTTTTCTATCCTGCGAGCGTTTTTTAGCCAGTAATAAATCCAGTTGACCACTAGTGTCATCATCTTCGGCAACCGTTAATTGAACCAGTCTTCGCGTATCAGGGTTCATAGTGGTTTCCCGAAGCTGGCTTGGATTCATCTCGCCCAGACCTTTAAAACGTTGCACATTGATTTGACCTTTCAGTTTTTCAGCGGCAATTCGATCCAATACACCTTGGCGCTCAGACTCATCCAGAGCATAAAATACCCGTTTGCCGACATCTATCCGATACAGCGGCGGCATAGCCACAAAAACATGACCGGCGACGACCAAGGCATTGAAATGTTGATAAAACAAAGCGCAGATTAAAGTAGCGATATGATTACCATCCGAATCAGCATCGGCCAAAATACAGACCTTGCCGTAGCGCAGGTTCTGTAAATCACTGGAACCCGGTTCTATGCCGAGCGCAACGGCGATATCATGAACCTCCTGCGAAGCCATTACCTGATTGGACTCCACTTCCCAGGTATTAAGAATCTTGCCACGCAATGGCATAATCGCCTGAAAGTCGCGCTCTCTGGCCTGTTTGGCCGAACCTCCCGCCGAGTCCCCTTCGACCAGGAACAATTCAGTCCGGTTTATATCTTGTGCCGAACAATCGGCCAATTTACCAGGCAGGGCCGGACCGGAAGTGATTTTTTTACGGATTATTTTTTTGTTGGAACGCAGCCGTTTTTGGGCGCTGGAAATAATGATCTCGGCAATTTTCTCGCCTTCGGAAGGATTCTGGTTCAGCCACAAACTAAAACCATCTTTGGCTACGCCAGAGACAAAAGCCACACATTCACGCGAACTTAAACGTTCTTTGGTTTGCCCTGAAAACTGGGGATCTTCCAGTTTTACCGACAATACAAAATGGCAGTTTTCCCAGACATCTTCCGGAGCGACTTTAACGCCGCGAGGCAAAATATTTCTGATATCGCAAAACTCGCGCATCGCTTCAGTCAAACCTGCCCGCAAACCGTTGACATGGGTTCCACCTTGCGCAGTCGGCACCAGATTAACGTAACTTTCGGCCAGCACTTCGGCCGGATTTTCTAATGCCCAGACAATGCCCCATTCCACCGCTTCATGATTGGCGGCCATATTACCCATGAACGGTTGTGTCGGTGAATAATCAATATCACCGATGCGATCGAGCAAATATTCTTTAAGACCATCCTGATAACACCAAAAATACTCTTCTTCAGTTTGATCAACTTTAAGGGATATTTTTAAACCGGGGCATAGAACTGCTTTGGCACGTAACACATGCTTAAGTTTTAAGACCGATACTTTATTAGAGTCAAAATATTTTTCATTGGGCCAGAAGCGGATAGCAGTCCCGGTATTATTCTTGCCGACCGTGCCTGTTTCAGTAAGTTCAGACAGCTTCTCGCCATCACCATAAGTCATACAATAAAGTCTGCCGTTTCTTTTGACTTCAATTTCAAGTTTTGCTGACAAGGCATTTACCACAGAAACACCCACACCATGCAAACCGCCAGAGAACTGGTAATTTTTATTGGAAAACTTTCCGCCCGCATGCAACTGGGTCAAAATCACTTCGACACCAGGAATGCCCTGCTCAGGATGGATATCGACGGGCATACCGCGGCCATTATCACTAACAAGCACCGAGCCATCTTTAAAGATAACCACATCAATAGCCGTGGCATGACCTGCCATCGCCTCATCAACACTGTTATCAACGACTTCTTGCACAAGATGGTTGGGGCGTGTAGTGTCCGTGTACATCCCCGGACGTTTTCGTACCGGTTCCAAGCCACTTAAAACTTCAATTGCCGCCGCGTTATATTCGTTACTCATACTTCCCAATCACTCAAAATTCAAATTCAGATATAATACCGAGGTGCAAGATTAAAGGTACAAGATAAAAGGTTTCCCCCCTTTCGCCTTGTACCTTTAATCTTTCTTCTTACTATCCTATCATTAAACATATTTTTATCTCATGCCGAAAAAGAAAACGACGACTTTATTTGAAGATTCGCTGGCGGAACTTGAGCAATTGGTCAGCCAACTTGAACAAGGCGACATTTCATTGGAAGAATCCTTAAAGTCATTTGAACGCGGCGTATTTTTAACCCGAACCTGCCAAAAAGCTTTGCAGGATGCAGAGCAGAAAGTTCAAATTTTAATTGAAAAAAACGGCACTCAATCTCTGGAGCCCTTTACTGATGAGTAATGCGTTAAAAGACTATCTTGATTTTTGTCAAAACCGTGTAGAAAGAGCTTTAGAATCTCGTCTGCCTAATGAAAATCTGCTACCACAGAAATTGCATCGTGCAATGCGTTACACTGTACTCGATGGCGGTAAACGCATGCGTCCAATGTTGACCTATTGCACCGGAAAAACACTGGGTATAGCGCCTGAAGCCTTAGATGGCGCAGCTTGCGCTGTGGAGTTTATTCATGTTTATTCGTTAATTCATGATGACCTTCCGGCAATGGATGACGATGATCTTAGACGCGGCAAAGCTACCTGTCATGTAGCGTTTGATGAAGCTACCGCAATTTTAACCGGCGATGCACTGCAAGCTTTAGCTTTCGAAATACTGGCCAATGACCCCAGCATAACCGCAACACCTGAAGGTCGCTTGAAAATGATTTCGATTTTAACCAAGGCCAGTGGATCTCAAGGTATGGTCGGTGGACAGGCTATTGATTTGGAATCGGTTGGCACGCGCTTAACGCTACCTGAACTGGAAAATATGCACATCCATAAAACTGGCGCTTTGATTCGTGCCAGCGTCAATATGGCTACCTTGGCTAAAGCGGATTTAGATCCGGATGTCGCCAAAAAACTGGATAATTACGCCAAGTGTATCGGTTTATCTTTCCAGGTAAAAGATGATATTCTCGATGAAGAAAGCGATACCGCAACTTTGGGAAAAACTCAAGGCAAAGACAAAGATAATGACAAACCCACCTACCCTGCACTTTTAGGAATGGCCGGCGCAAAACAAAAAGCTCAGGAACTTCATGAGCTGGCACTGGTTAATTTGAAAATTTTTGGCAGCGAAGCCGACTTGTTACGTGACTTGTCGTTGTATATTATTCAACGAGATCATTAGTTTAAGAGCATTTACATGGAACGGCTGTTCCAGTAATTTTTTTAAATGATTTCCATGTTTCAACATGGAAATCATTTTTAAGTAAAAGTTATTATAGCCTGCCATAAAATTGACATATTCCTTTAAAAAAACATGAATACAACCTAACAAGTTGTTGTTTAATGATATTATATTTTCGGCATTTTTTATGCTTTAAATTCGATTAATATTTTAATCGTTTTTTGAGAGATAAAATCATGAACATGCAGCCTACATTTGATTCGTCCTGGTCGGTATTTATAGAAATTTTAAGCGACGAATTCACCGAAAAAACCGGATTTGGTGTATATGCGCATATTACGCCCATAGATGTCAGTCTGGCATTCAAACAATATAAACAACTTAGCTCGCCAATGCGTTCCTTTGTACGTAACTATGTTCGGGATTATGTATAGACAAGCATCAGTTAAATCGGACTATTTTTGATTTTGGCATTTTAGATAACCGCCTTTATCACAAAACCGCATCCGACTCGACTGGTTGCCATTAATCATGGTATAAAAGGTATAAATAGTTACAAATATATAAAATTTATACCTCAAACTTACAATGAAAGACATTCTTATCGGGCGGCAACAGATTTTTGACCAGCATCTGAATGTTTACGGATATGAACTTCTTTTTAGAGGGCATGATTTTGACCTAAGCCATAAAAGCGGGGCTACGAAAGCAACTAATCAGGTCATAACCGATACGCTTTTAGAGCTTGGTCTAAATACCATTGTAGGCCATCACAAAGCATTTATTAATTTCACAACCCAAAACATCCTGGACAAAACACCATTACACTTGCCTAAGGATCGAATTGTCATTGAAGTGCTTGAAAATGTTGAAATTGACTCAATAATCATTGCTGACTTAAAAGAACTATCCGAACTGGGTTATGTGATTGCTCTGGATGATTTTGTCTTTTCCGAAGAATGGACACCTTTAGTCAAGTTTGCCGATATCATCAAACTCGATATTATGGAAATGGGCGAGACCAGAACGCGAGAATTGGTTAAACAACTTAAACCCTACAAGGCAAAACTACTCGCCGAAAAAGTTGAAACTTACGCTGAATATAAATACCTGCTTGAATTGGGCTGTACTTATTTTCAAGGTTTTTTTTTCAACAAACCCAATATTGTTTCCGGAAAACGCCTAAGTGTTAATCAGACCGCTGCAATTCAACTTTTAAATACAGTTAACAACCCAGATGTTGAATTCGAAGATCTGTCTAAAATAATCTCAAAGGATGTTGGACTAAGCTTTAAATTGCTGCACTATATAAATTCTGCATTTTTTGCATTACCCAATAAAGTCTCATCTATTAATCATGCAATTTCATATTTAGGACTTAAGGAAATAAAACGCTGGATAAATATAATGACACTCTCATCATTATCCAACAAACCCGAAGCAGTGATGAATAATGCCTTGATTCGAGGCAAAATGTGTGAAGAATTAGCGAACCTGAGCGGTAGCAAATCGGACAACTTTTTTCTGATCGGCATTCTATCCAATCTGGACAGCTTGCTGGATATAAGCCTTAAGGACGCAATTAGCCAACTGCCACTATCTGACGATATTAGTTCTGCAATATTAGACAAAAAGGGACTGGGTGGCGAAGCTCTGAACTGTGTTATCAGTTATGAGAACTGGGACATTTCAGCTATAACATTTAAAGATATTGATCAATCTATTATTGGCGATGCTTATATAAAAAGCATCGGCTGGGCAAAAGACATTCTAAGTAATATAAAATAACTATGCCGTCAAATACAATCCACAACCAAACCCTTGCACTTGCCGGAATTGCTCAAGCTGTGGCACTGGTTCAACAACTGGCCACAACAGGAACTGCCGACTCGAATGCATTGGAGTCCAGCATTGGTAGCCTGTTCATTAATGATGAACATGGTGTACAAAATGTATACGGCGGATTATCTGGACTTAAATTGGGTATTAAGCAACTAAACGATCAAATGACCGGTTTCAAAATTGCCAACCCTGAACAAGCACGCTATGCCGCTTCACTGGTTTTTCTGGAAAGCCAGCTCGATACCCAACCGGCCATGCTTAAAACCATCTTTATTGGCATTGACCGGGCTCAAGCGCAAGCTGAACATTTTGGCTTGCTCCATGAAAATGTACTGGCCAATCTGGGCGACATTTATCATTCCTCCATTAGTACGCTTCAACCACGGATTATGGTCAATGGTGAACAGGAATACTTATCCAAACCCGACGTAGTCAATAAAATTCGTGCCTGTTTGCTGGCAGGAATACGTTCGGCGATACTCTGGAAACAATGCGGTGGCACCCGCTGGAAATTTATCTTTTTCCGTAAAAAAATTCAGATTGAAATACAACTATTGTTAAAACAGCTTTAGTTTCCGAAATGACTCCTCTTATCGAAGCCGAGCATCTTACACGCTATTACGACAAAAATTGCGCGGTAAAAGACGTCAGTTTTATTCTGGGCAAAGGTGAAGTACTCGGGTTTTTAGGTGCCAACGGCGCTGGTAAAACAACGACCATGCAGATGCTTTGTGGCAATCTCGCGCCCAGCGCTGGTCAAATCAAAATTAACGGCTTTGATCTTCTGGATCAACCCAAAGCCGCCAAACTAAATCTGGGCTATTTGCCGGACACTCCACCGTTATACAAAGAATTAACCGTACAAGAATTTTTGCTTTATTGCTGCGCCTTGCATGGTATTACAAAAGCCTCCAGAGCTGGCGCTATAAAGACTGCTCAAGAGCGCTGTGGCTTAACCAAAGTTACCGACCGACTGATCGCCAATCTGTCAAAAGGCTTTCAGCAAAGAGTTGGCATTGCCCAAGCCATCTTGCATAACCCTGAAGTTATCGTGCTGGACGAGCCAACAGTTGGCCTTGATCCGATTCAAATTCGGGAAATCCGAACGCTAATCCGGGAACTGGGCCAGGATCACGGCGTCATTTTGTCGACTCACATTCTCACAGAAGTGCAAGAATCTTGCTCACATGTGCAAATTATTCATCAGGGTCAGTTGATTTTCAATGAAACCATAGCTGGACTTAACCGGCAAATGAATACAGGCACGCTGCAAATCAGTACCCGACTGGCACCTGACATCAACTGTCTGTCAGCCTTACCGGGTATCAGTTCCATAGAACAAATTTCTGCAAACCAGCTGAAAGTTCATCACAGTATTACCGCAAATCCAGCCGAGCAGTTGGCCGAAACTATTATTGCTTGCGGCTGGGGCTTACAGGAATTAACACCAATAAAAAGATCAATGGAAGATATTTTTATCAGCCTGACCAAAGATCATCTTGATGCTTGAAAATGCGTGTAGACAAAAGTCCTCAAGACAAATCTGATCTGTGACACTTATTAAAACTTCAATAATAGCTAGGCTCCGCTTGTTTTTTTTGTGTCATTGTTGTCTTCGTGATGATATTTTCTAACTGATCGTTCTGTGTTGATTTACCTTAATAACTTATAAAAATACATGATCCTAACCATAGCCTCCCGTGAATTCAAATCCCTGTTTTTATCGCCCATGGCCTGGATTATTTTGGCTATTCTACAATTCATACTGGCGTTTTTATTTTTAACCCAAGTTGAAGCCTTCACTACACTACAGCCCAAACTGGCCGGTATTGAAGGTGCGCCGGGCTTGACCGACATTATCGTACCGCCTTTATTCGGTAACGCCGGCATCATCCTGCTACTGGTTACACCCTTGTTGACCATGCGTTTAATCTGCGAAGAACGCCGTAACAAAACCTTGTCTCTGCTACTATCAGCACCGGTTTCCAATAGCGACATTATCCTCGGCAAGTATTTAGGCATCCTTGGACTGATGCTATTGATCATTACCTTGGTCACGCTAATGCCACTGTCTTTATTGAGTGGTGGAGAACTTGATTTAGGTAAATTATTTGCCAATATACTGGGACTGCTGTTGCTGGTGGCCGCATTTACTGCAACTGGATTATTCATGTCTTGTATCAGCGGTCATCCCACGGTAGCGGCAATGAGCACTTTCGGGATTTTGCTGTTCCTGTGGATACTGGACTGGTCAGTCGGCCTCAATGACCAGCGCAGCGAACTGTTTGAATACCTGTCACTCCTGAGGCACTTCCAAAACATCCAAAGCGGCTTAATCAGTTCGACTGATGTCAGCTATTTTTTGTTGTTTATAGCAACATTTATTGCGCTCAGCATTCACAGTCTGGATAACGACCGGTTGCAAAAATGAAAATATCAGCCCATAAACATCGGCAAATTCGCTTGAAAAATGGACTCTTCACCCTGGTATTAATCTGTTTACTGGGAACGCTGGCCTGGTTAAGCGCCCGTTACAGCACTGAAACCGACATCACCCGCAATGCAGGCAACAGCTTGTCCGCAGCCTCAAAAAAACTGCTGGACTCTTTACCTGATAACATAGTGATCACCGCCTATATCAAAAAAGACACCGCGCTAAGAAGCCAAATTTCACAATTGGTAACCCGCTATAAACGTCATAAAAGCAACTTAAGCTTAACTTTTATAAATCCCGACTCGCAGCCGGAAAAAACCCGCGAACTTAATATCGAAGCTGCCGGACTATTTCTTGTCGAATATCAGGGTCGCACTGAAAAACTTAACTTTATCGATGAATCATCACTAACCAATGCCTTGCTGCAAGTGGCTAACGCTGACGAACGTTGGGTTACTTTTTTATCCGGTCATGGCGAAAGGACGCCAGATGGTATCGCCAATTTTGATTTGGGACAATTTGGCAAAGAACTGGAACGACGTAAAATCAAAGCCCTAGCAAGCAATCTGGCGACGCTACCGGCAATTCCGGACAATTCTGCTTTACTGGTGCTTAGCGCGCCTGCGGTTCCCTTTTTGAGCGGCGAACTTGACTTGGTCAAGCGTCATATCCAGCAAGGTGGCAATCTATTGTTAATGACCGATCCCGGCAACCACAAACTGGATGACTTGCTAAAAATACTGGGCTTACGTCAGTTACCTGGAACGCTTGTCGACAGTAAATCCAAGCTCTATGGTATTAACGACCCGAGTTTTGTGCTGGCCAGCGACTATCTTCCCCATCCCATCACACAAGGTTTCCAAACCATAACCGTTTATCCGGTTACTTCAGCACTGCTAAACGTCGAAGAAACCGATTTCCAACCGGTAGAATTACTAAAAAGCGCTGCCCAGTCATGGACTGAAACCGGACCGATAGAAGGAAAAATTGTTTTCGATGCTGATGGCGAAGAAAAACAAGGTCCATTGGTTTTTGCTTATGCCTTGACCCGCAAGCTAGATGCTACAAACTCTAAAACCGGATCTGGACAAGATTCTGCAAAAACCTCGACCAAGTCTGCCGAACAAAGAATTGTGGTTGTCGGTGACGGTGATTTTCTATCCAACGCCTATCTCGGCAATGTTGGCAATATGGACATAGGACTACGAATGATCAACTGGCTAATTCACGACGACCGGTTTATCAACATCCCAACAAAAATTACCACCGATAAAAGCCTGCAATTAAGTCCAATTGCCATCGGAATCATCGGGTTCGGCTTTTTGATCGCCATCCCTTTATTATTACTGGGAACGGGGGTTTACATCTGGCGTAAGCGTAAACAACGCTGATATTGGTTTATAGTTTGATAATTAGAATATCTTTACTGTTAATTCTTGGTTCATTACCCGTATTTTTGTTGGTAGAGTTATTGCTGTGGCTAGCCATACCTATTTTTCCAGAAGCCTTGACTTTATTAGGTTCGGCAGTGTTAATCAGTAGTTTTTCTTTATTAGCAATTGCTGCTGTTTCGGGAATTTTGAAAATAATTACCTGTTCTATTCGACATTATTTTTCGCTAAACCAACAGACCCAGCGCCGCTTTCGGTTTATTCAAGATCAACAGGAGCAAATTAAACGACTATTTCATTATCAAACAAAACAGATAAAATATATTCATGAATTCAAAAGAAAACGTTTGTTAAAGCATAATAATAAACAACACATTAACGCCTTGTCTGACTCAATTAATCTCGAATTATTGTCGCTTAAACCCAAATTATCCAAAAATTTTTATCAACAATTACAAAGCGAACATGCACGCTATAAGAATCAACAAGATATCCAGGCATTATTAATATTACAACAGAAAATCTCTAGCTTGGTGTAACGCATGACTATTTTAAATAAATTAATTAAACTGTTTTATTCCATTAAAGACCAAAATCTCCAATGGCATCAAACTAATCAAGCTGATCTGGCAAAACTTAAACAGTCTCGTATATTGGCTGAAAAAGCTCTGGAAGCCTTATTAATAAAGAAAAGTGTAGAACTGGAACACGATATCAGCCTACTCAAAACCAAACACAACACTGAACTGTCGATGTTAAAAATAAAGTGCAAACAAGATATTATCGATTACAAACAATATCTTTCAGCTCTTGATAAACTAAAAAACTCCATTCAGACCAGCTACACCCATTTACCCGAAGCGATCGCTTTCACCATTCATCATCATGCTAAATATTTATTGAATCAAATGTGGGAAGCAGAAGATTTTGAACAAAAAATGCACTTTGAATTAAAACTTATCCGCTTTATGACAACTGTACATGAAGATGCGCTTGCTTATCTGGAAGGCATCACAACAGAAAAATTGCCTGAAAAAACCTTGAGCCTGATTGAGCGGCAATAAAACTGCAAGATGAATTTTAGTGTTACTATAGAAGCGTAAGTTTTCCCAACCTTAAACACCTGAAAATTAATAACAATGCATAGATTAAGAGATAAAATTCGCGACATTCCTGACTTTCCAAAACCCGGCATTATCTTCAAGGATATTACGCCGCTAGTCAAAGATCCAGCAACTTTGAGATTGGCTGTCCATCAGTTACTCCATCCTTTTCTGTGTAGAAATATTACCGTCATTGCCGGCATGGAAGCTCGTGGCTTTATCTTTGGCTCTCTTGTCGCTTGGGAATTAGGACTACCTTTTGTTCCTTTAAGAAAACCGGGGAAACTTCCTTACGATGTCCAAAGTGTATCCTACGATCTTGAATATGGTTCGGCAACTTTAGAGGCACATATCGATGCGTTTGATGAAAACGATCGTGTGTTATTAATTGATGATCTTCTGGCTACTGGGGGAACAGCAAAAGCAAGCTGTGCATTGGTAGAACAACTAGGCGCAAAAGTTGAAGCTTGCGCCTTTGTAGTGGAATTGGACTTTCTTGAAGGCAGAAATAAATTACAGGATTACGAAATTCATTCATTGTTACATTATTAAAAATACAGATTAAAGGCGAACTTAGTTTTCACCTTTAATCTTTAATCTTTAATCTTTCTTCTTTTCTTTTTTGATGCATTGAATGTATCAAGTTTTTTACCCGCTTCTTCATACGCTTTAGTAGAAGTAACAAATGACTGTGCAGCACTGTCAAATGATTGCGAGGCCTTTGAAAAGCTTTTGGAATCGGCTTCAAGACGCAGGGTAAATCCCGATTTTTTCCCAGAATCGTTTTGCAAACTTTGCGCAGATCCTGATCTTTTATTTCCGTCAAGCGACTGGTCGCCAAGGTCCTCTAAGTCAAGCGATGCTTCAGACTTTCCATCTGTAGCCAAATTGTTTCGCCATTGTAAAAATGATTCTCGTGTGAAGACGTAAGGATCAAGGGCTGCCTCGTCGATAAACTTCAACGCACCATCTGCATTTGCACGTTTATCTATCATGGCAACCGCTGCGATAGGTTGTGCGCTTCCCATAATGCTGAGCCATTTAAGGTGAACGCCGGCATAAGTAGCTGGATTTGCAGCCGCATCAAAGACTGCAGCCGGTATACCACGAGCTGTTGATGGACCGAAAATAGGTAATACTAAATAAGAACCTTGTGGCACACCCCAGACCGCGAAGGTCTGATCAAAATCTTCCTGGTTTTGCTCTAAACCTAAATCCTTGGCCACATCAACAAGACCGAGCAAACCTAACGTTGAGTTGATTGCAAACCGGCCGGTATCTTCAGCACTTTGTGAAAATTTGGCCTGTAAAACATCATTAATAACCACATTGATGTTTTCCAAATTGTTAAAAAAATTAGATACACCAGTTTGCATGAACTTTGGTGTTATCCATTTATAACCATTTGCAACAGGTTCTGCTAAATAGTCGTCAAATGAATCGTTAAAACGAAACATTTTTCTATTAAAGCTTTCATAAGGATCGCTCTTATTAGTAACAACTTGCTGACTTTCCGTATCTTCTGCTACTGCGCTGTTTACGATAAAAATACAGAAAAACAAGCCGAAATAAAACAGCGACAACTTCATTATTCCCTTTTCGTTATTTATTGTCTTCATTGACATAAAAACCTATTGTTTTGAATAACTTTCAATTTTTTCGTTAATCTTGTTGATTAGCGCATCAAAGCCTTCACGCTCTAAAATGGAGGTATATTCCGATCGCTTCAAAGCCAAATCACTAACTCCATTAGCAATTATGTTAATTATACGCCAGCTATTGCCTTTTTCCTTAAGCATATAGTCAAATTTTACAGGCTTGTCATCAGGGATAACCAAATGTGAATGCACAACCACCCCACCTCGCGTCGTTTCTTCTTCTGAATCAAAAACAAAAGATTCACCAGAATAATCTTTAAAATTATGTGCATAAGAAGCGATGCTCAGGCGGCTAAAAACATCAACAAGTTTTTGTTGTTGTTCCTCAGATAGCTTCTCACCTTCTTTACCAACAACAATGCGAGCTATTTTTGTTAAGTCGTGACTGTTCGTTACTGGCTCTGCCAGCTTCTCATAACGTCCAGAATAGCCGAGTTTTTTACCGTCTTTCATTATGCTAATCAGATCGGTCTGAAATTTATCTACAACTTGTTTTGCAGAAACGCCCGCTTCATCCTGAGCAACTGCATTCACCGTCCCTAAAACAAAGAACATGAAAACAACCAATAACTTCATATTTTTAAAAAACATTAAAAACCTCTTTAAAACCAATACGTATTCATAACGATGTATTGATTGGATTAGGTACTAGCCATAACATGCCTAGCATGTGGTTAAGCTAATACCAATCCAACCTATTAACTCCTAATTTGACCTTATTACTCGACCATTTCTACTCTTACAGGAATTCCTGCAATCGTAGATGGGCGGATTTCACTGGCATATTCAGGTGTAGGTTCAGGCACCATTTCGCCTTCGGTTTTTGGTCCTCTAATAGAAGCCCATAAAGCCTTCAAGGGATGATTTAACATATCTTCAACCGCCGTTGCTTCATAACCGCAATGTGCCATACAGCTTGCACATTTTGGATTATTAACCGTACCGTATTTTTCCCAGGGAGTTGTATCCAAAAGCTCCTGAAATGTTGAAACATAGCCTTCGTCTGCAAGAAGATAACAAGGTTTTTGCCAACCGAAAACGTTGCGCGTCGGATTGCCCCAAGGTGTGCAGTCGTAATTTTGATTGCCCGCCAGGAAATCAAGATAAAGCGAAGAGTGATTTAATTTCCAGTTTCGTTTTTTTCCAATTTTAAAAATACCACGGAATAAATCCTTAACATCACTGCCTTTAATAAAGACATCCTGCTGAGGAGCATGCTCATAACTAAAGCCAGGTGCGATAGTCACACCTTCAACACCAAGCTCCATGGCATAATCCAGGAATTCAGCAACTTCCTTTGCATTTTCTCCCTGGAACAATGTACAGTTGATGGTAACTCTAAAGCCCTTGCCCAAAGCCAATTTGATCGCTTCTACGGCTCGTTCAAATACACCTTCCTGGCAAACAGACGTATCATGCCTTTCATGCATACCATCTAAATGAATTGAAAAAGTTAAATACGGAGATGGTTGATAATCATCAATTCTCTTTTTTAACAAAAGTGCATTAGTACACAAGTAGACGAATTTCTTTCTTGCAATAATACCAGCGACAATTTGTGGCATTTCTTTATGGATGAGTGGCTCCCCACCAGGAATCGATACCATGGGTGCATCACATTCGTCAACAGCTTGCATACATTCTTCGAAGGAAAGACGCTGATCAAGAATATCATCGGGATAATCGATTTTACCACAGCCAGCACAAGCTAAATTACAACGAAAAAGTGGCTCAAGCATCAATACCAAAGGATATTTCTTAACTCCTTTAATTTTTTGTTTAATTAAATAACTACCTACAGCCAACTGCTGACGTAAAGGAACACCCACGCGCAAACCCTCCAAAAAACATCTTAAAAACCATGAATGGTATCTATTAAATAATAAATACCCTGAAAACACTTAACTAAAATTCAAAACAAAACATGGGAAATGATGTACCAATTAAACAACAACCCAAAAACCAGAATAATTTAAATGATTCTATTGTATTTGAACAACAACATCCAAAAAATACCGACAAGCCTGTTATATAATACAATCGCTTACCTATCAAGTCATAGAATACTATCTTTTAACTTTCGACTCCAGTTTTATAGTCTATCTAAGTGAAAGCCCACTAAAAGGACTAACTGAAGGCACTTGACTTACCTATTGATAAAAACTGCTAACTCTATATTTTTATTGTAAATATAATATTTTACAACCACATGATGGTGGTAGATTTACAACAAAACAACATTGCTTTGCAAAATACCAACAAACAGTCTATTATTGCGGCAAATACTATCAAAATCAGCTTGCAGGACAACTTTAAAAAATTTATGAGTGAAACTCAAATTTCCCTGGATAACCCAAAATCTCTCAGCACATGTTCTGATGATGAATTTCAGGCGCTTTTACTTGAAGGTGTCTCCAGAACATTTGCGCTAACTATTCCCCAGTTGCCCGAAAAATTATATGCAGCAGTAGCCAACGCCTATTTGCTGTGTCGTATCGTCGATACCATCGAAGACGAAGTTTCTCTTTCGCCTCAACAAAAAAAATATTTCTGTTCTGAATTTATTGAAGTTGTAAAAAGCGGCGAAAACTCTGAAGTTTTCGCGGTAGATCTTGCTCCCTTACTGTCTGCGCAAACCATTCCTGCTGAGCACACCTTGATTCACGTTCTGCCCAGAGTCATACAAATTACCCACAAATTTGATCCAGCTCAAATTGAAGCGCTGGCTTGCTGCGTTGAAACAATGGCTAAAGGAATGCCCATCTTTCAGGCACAAGATCTACATGGCGGACTGCCAACACTTGCCGACATGGATAACTACTGCTATTACGTTGCCGGTTGTGTCGGAGAAATGCTCGCCAAACTGTTTTGTCATTACTCCCCTGAAATAGCGCTCCATAAAGATCAACTCATGAGCCTTTCAGTCTCTTTTGGACAGGGCCTGCAAATGACCAACATTCTAAAAGATATTTGGGATGATGCCGAACGCGGGGTTTGCTGGCTACCGCAAGATATTTTTACGGAAATCGGGTTTGATCTTAAAAACCTGACTCCAGAAACACAGGATGAATCATTCAGAAAAGGCTTGGAACACTTGATCAGCATTGCTCATGAACATTTGCACAACGCACTTAAATATACACAGTTAATTCCATCGCACGAAATTGGAATACGAAATTTCTGTCTTTGGGCCTTAGGCATGGCGATTTTGACCTTAAAGAAAATTAAACAGAATCTGGATTTCAATCATTCAGATCAAGTCAAAATTACGCGTAAAAGTGTCAAGGCAACTATCATTGCAACACGATTAACAGGACGTTACAACAACCTGCTTAGCCTGCTTTTCAATTTGACAAGTCGAGAGCTCAAATCTCCCGACTGGACATACACAATCCAATCCTCAAAAGACAACATAAATTTTTAAGGACGCACATCATGTTTAACGAATCACATTCTGAAATTAATGTCGGCACGCATTCAAACTCATCGAATTCTGCGCTTCATTACTCACACAATCTCAATCAAGCCATTGGCAAAGCGCAGGAAAAATTATTAAGCCTGCAAGATAAAGACGGCTTTTGGGTATTTGAATTGGAAGCGGATTGCTCTATCCCTTCAGAATACATTATGCTGATGCATTACACTGGGGAAATTGATGAACCCTTACAAGCCAAAATCGCCAACTATTTAAGATCACGCCAGTCAAAAGACGGAAGTTATCCACTCTTTACCGGTGGCGCTGGCGAAATCAGTTGCAGCGTCAAAGTTTATTACGCCTTAAAAATGGCCGGTGATGCAATTGACGCACCGCACATGGTTCGTTTAAGAGATTTCGTATTGAGCCAAGGCGGTGCTGCCAAAGCCAATGTTTTTACCCGTATAGCTCTCGCAATCTTCAAACAATTACCCTGGCGTGGCGTTCCTTACATTCCTGTCGAAATCATGTTATTTCCGAGTTGGTTTCCGTTTCATCTGGACAAAGTATCTTACTGGTCAAGAACCGTCATGGTACCTTTGTTTATTCTTTGCACGTTAAAAGCTACGGCAAAAAATCCAAAAAATATCAGTATACTTGAACTTTTCATCACTCATCCCGATGAAGAAAAACACTACTTTCCTGAAAGAACCGTATTAAACAAAATATTTTTGGCCTTGGATAAACTCGGCTTGGCAACACGCCCGTTAATACCAACAAAAATACATAACCTGGCAATTGAAAAAGCTAAAAGCTGGTTTATTGAACGCCTCAACGGTGAAGATGGTCTGGGAGGAATTTTCCCGGCAATGGTAGCTTCTTATCAATCAATGCTGTTATTGGGCATGCCAGCTGATCATGAGCATGTTGTTACTGCCCGAAAAGCGATAAACAAATTGCTTGTTATTAATGAGCATGATGCTTACTGCCAACCCTGCCTGTCTCCAGTTTGGGATACAGCACTCGCAGCACTGGCTTTGCAAGAAGCTGACAAAACCGGAAACGGCAAAAATCTGGCTCGCGCCTACGACTGGCTGAAAAGCAAACAGCTTTCTGACGAACCGGGCGACTGGCGAATTTCCAAGCCCGACTTAGAAGGCGGCGGCTGGGCGTTCCAATTCGAAAATCCGCATTATCCGGATGTCGATGACACTGCCATTGTCGGTTTTGCAATGGCTGATTCAAACTTGCCAGATCTGGATGAATCAATACATAAAGCAACTCGCTGGATAGTAGGTATGCAATCCAAAAACGGTGGTTACGGTGCTTTTGATGTCGATAATACCTATTATTATCTGAATGAAATTCCGTTTGCAGACCACGGCGCTCTATTAGACCCGCCGACATCTGATGTCAGTGCACGCTGTGCTATGTTAATGGCCAGAGTCGCTAAAGATCATGATGAGTATTTACCTGCCTTGGAACGCACAATCGAATACATTCGCAGCGAACAGGAACAGGACGGTTCGTGGTTTGGTCGCTGGGGCACAAATTATGTTTATGGAACTTGGTCAGTATTACTTGGACTTGAACAAACCAGACTGCCTAAAACCGATCCTTTATACACCAAAGCTGCAAAATGGTTAAAGTCGGTACAACGTGCAGATGGTGGCTGGGGCGAAGATAATTATAGCTATCATGATACTAGCTTCAGCGGCACCTATCGCTTCAGTACCGCCTTCCAAACTGCTTGGGCGGTTTTGGCACTCATGGCCGCCGGCGAAGCAAATAGTGAAGCAGTCAAAGCAGGCATCGATTTCATTTTACGTAATCAGCAAGCTGACGGCTTATGGAATGACGAATGCTTTACCGCACCTGGTTTCCCTAAAGTTTTTTATCTCAAATATCATGGTTACGACAAATACTTCCCTCTTTGGGCGCTGGCCAGATATCGTAACGAGCTAAATACTAACAATGAATCTTTGCCAAGCAACCGCATAACTGGCATCTGAGCGTGATAACAGGGATTTGTGTTGCTTTACCGGAAGAAATCGGCACCCTAACATCAAGAAAAATTGATAAGGGCTGTTACGCTTTCACAAGCGACACTATCGTCGTCGCCTGTTCCGGGGCAGGCGCGAGCAATGCACAAACAGCATCCAGATTGCTGATTGAACAAGGTGCAAAACAACTGATTAGTTGGGGTTGCGCCGGAGCACTTAGTCAAACCTTACAACCTGGGAACTTGGTTCTGGCTGATTCACTTATCGATTCAAATGATTGTACAGACTTAAATTTTTGCGTTTCCTCAGACTGGCACAAACACGCAGAAACCTTGCTTTCAGATTTTATCACTTTCCAAAGCGGTAAGTTACTTGAAAGCTGCACGATTGTAGAAAAAGTAGCTGACAAAAACCGCCTGCACTCTCAATCGGGAGCAGTCGCCCTAGATATGGAAAGCATTGCGATAGCTAAAGTGGCCAGAGAAAACAATTTGCCATTTTTAGCGATCAGAGTCATTGCCGACCCAGCTGACATGGATTTACCCAGGGCAATCAATCATTCGCTTGATAAGGAGGGTGATATAATTTTAGTCAAATTATTATTATTTATTATCCGACACCCTTCAGAATTACCGGGACTTATTATGCTGGGCTTACATTTTAATGCCGCCAAAAAAACGTTAAGATTGATCTCAAAAAAACTGGAACTTCTTTCTAAATCACCCAAGGGAGCATTCTCAATTACATGAGTCTCAGCCTTCTCAGAGGCTAGCATATTTACCATGAGCCAGTCCAGAGCGACATGGCCTTAAGTCAAGCCCGCTTTAAGCAGCAAAAGCATTTATTTTTTGAGGTATCTAATGTCATTCAGTATCGCCGAACTTTTTTCTCAACACAGCACTGACAAATTTGATCTGCACGAACAACATTTAAACAATCAGATGGTCAGAGTTTTAAAGACCATCGGCTATGACCGTCACTATAAAAAAGCAGTAGGTCAATATCTCTATGATCAAGAAGGCACGGAGTATTTAGATCTGCTCAGCGGCTTCGGTGTGTTTGCGATAGGCCGTAACCATCCCACTGTTATCAGCGCCTTAATTGAAACTTTAACACTGGAACTGCCCAATCTGGTACAAATGGATGTGTCCTTGCTCAGCGGTTTGCTTGCGCAGGAAATCCTGAAAACCACACCGGACAATCTAAACAAGATGTTCTTTTGCAATTCAGGAACTGAATCGGTAGAAGCTGCAATTAAATTTGCCCGTTATACGACCAAACGCGAAAAAATCGTATTTTGTGAGCATGGTTATCACGGTTTAACCATGGGAGCACTTTCATTAATTGGCGAGGATATTTTTAGAGAAGGTTTTGGTCCTTTATTGCCAGGCTGTATTTCAGTGCCGTTCAATGACCTCGTCGCACTTGAAAAAACCTTAAGCAATAATGATGTTGCAGCGTTTATCGTAGAACCCATTCAAGGCAAAGGCGTTAATTTACCTGATGATAATTATCTGCCCGAAGTTGAACGTTTATGCAAAAAATATGGCACTTTATTTGTTGCCGACGAAGTTCAAACAGGTATAGGCCGTACCGGAAAATTCTGGGCGATCGAGCACTGGAATGTCAAACCTGACATGATTTGCATGGCAAAAGCACTTTCTGGCGGCTTCGTTCCTGTTGGCGGTGTCGCAATGACTCAAAAAATCATGGATACCGTTTATAACCGTATGGATCGCGCTGTCGTTCATGGCTCTACGTTCTCCAAAAATAATATGGCCATGGCAGCCGGACTGGCTACACTTCGGGTAATGGAAGATGAAAAGCTGGTAGACAACAGCCTGAAAGTCGGTACTGATATTATCAACAGCCTTAATGCCATGTCGACAAAATATGAATTTCTGAAAGAAGCGCGCGGCAAAGGCATGATGATCGCTATCGAATTTCAATCCCCGAAAAGTCTAAAATTAAAAGCGGCCTGGGCAATGCTGGAAGCCGCAAATAAAGGCTTGTTCTGCCAAATGGTGACCATTCCATTATTTAAAGAACACCACATACTGACACAAGTTGCAGGACACGGCATGAATGTAGTCAAATTGTTGCCTCCTTTAAACTTAACGCAAAAAGACCGCGACACGATTGTCAGCTCTTTTGATAAAGCGATAGCCGATACCCATCAAATTCCTGGTTCAATATGGGACCTAGGGAAAAACCTCGCTGGACATGCCCTAAAAGGCAAGAAATAGTTATACGAGAAAATAATGAAAAAAACACTAAAGTTCATTTTACTATTATTGGTTTTTATTTATGCGCACGAGTCACAGGCTCATGCCGTTATAACTGATTATTCATTAAAAATAACACCTATCCATGTCAATACACCTGCAAAGGTCGAATTATCTTTTAATTCGCAGATAGAGTTGGGCTTATCGCAAATCTTTCTGGTAAGCAAAGGTGATGCTCATAAAATACTTGACGCCACAATTGGTCCTAAACAAGGCCAGGTCATTGTCTCTATTCCAGCCTTGGAAGCCGGTGATTATGCGCTAAGATTCAAAGTCTTCGCTGCTGATGGTCATTTGACTGAAGACGTTATTCATTTTTCCGTTTCTCAATAGGATAAGCATGGCTGGTATAGCTGATTTTCTTGATTCTCTCATTGGCGGGTTTGATCTGATTTGTTATTGTTTGGCAATCGGCGGCCTGTTTTGGGGACTATTTGTATTACGCCCGTGGCATCAAAGTAATCAATATCCATCCGTATTACTGCAAAAAACCATCACTCTTTTATATAAAGGCGGTTTTTGGCTGGCTGCCGCACAAGCTTTCAAGATTGTTCTTAAAATCTGGCTAATGACCGCAGTCCTTGAGCGCTGGCCATTTCCGGAATTCGCCGGCACCACGCAGTTCATTGGCGGCATCATCAGAACCCTGTTGACCTTGATACTGGCCACCTACTGCTATCGTTACCTAAGCAAAAATCCTTATTCCAGACAGCACTGGATAAACGCAGGCATTGTTGCCTTGCCCATGATTTTTTCTGGTGCCTGGCTGGTTCATGGCGCTGGACGTTTCGATAATAAATACCTGTTAATGTCGCTTACGGTTGTTCATCAACTTGCAGCTGCGGCATGGATTGGCGGTATATTCCAACTGGTTAATCTGTGGTTGTTGCGCGGTAAACAAGAAGTTCCAGCAGAATTGTGGCCTATTTTACTCAAACGGTTTTCCTCATTCGGAATAGCCTCAGTCGCCATGATTCTGATTTCAGGCTTGCCGATTGCATTACAGTATATTGATACCTGGAACGGCCTGATTGGTTCAGGTTACGGTAATTTGTTAATGGTAAAAATTACATTGTTAGCAATTGCACTTGGCTTTGCCTGGCTAAACAGGAGTGCTGTGAAGGAATATGGCTTTTCTGGCAATGCTCATGCATTAACTAACCGCGTCCCATATTATATTGAAGCCGAGACCTTCGTCCTTATTACCTTATTATTTACCGCTGCCAGCCTGGCATCACAACCCCCTGCAATTGATATTGCCAGCCTGACCGCAAGCTGGCAAGAAGTTATAGGGACTTTTACCCCACAAATCCCAAGCATGAATTCGCCTACGCATTCAGATTTGATTGCCGGTGAAGCCGGACGCGTTGCGATTGTCGGACAGATACCCTCCATGGCGGCAACCGAATGGTCAAACTACAACCACAATACCGCAGGAATATTCCTGACAGTCATGAGCTTTTTTGCGATGCTGTCCTATGTCAGGTACCCTGGTTTTAATAACTTTAAATACTGGCCTCTGGGCTTTGTTGGTCTGGGTATTTTTCTGTTTTTCCGTAGCGATGCAGAAACCTGGCCTCTCGGACCTTTGGGATTTTGGGACAGCACCTTTAATAATGGCGAAGTGCTACAACATAGAATTGCAACTTTATTAGTATTTGTTCTAGGTATTTTTGAACTTTGCGCCAGAATAACCAAAAATCCGCACAGTAAATTGCCTTATGTTTTTCCGTTACTGGCAGCTTTTGGCGGTTTAATGCTATTGACCCATTCGCATGTTGGCTTCCAGGCCAAAAGCGCTTTCCTTATCCAGGTTGGTCACACTACAATGGGGATATTTTCCCTTATTCTGGCTTGTGGACGTTGGCTGGAATTAAAATTGGACAGACCGGGCAAAGAAATAGCCGGTTTTATTTCTGTTGCCGCCCTGTTTCAGATTGGCATCATCCTGATGTTCTATCGCGAACCACTTTATTAATATGAATACAATACATAATTATCCACTGCTAAAAGACATAAACACGCCAGCCGATGTTCGCAAATTATCAAAGAACCTTCTTAAACCGTTGGCAAAAGAATTACGCGAATTCTTAACCCATACCGTCAGTATTTCCGGTGGCCATTTTTCGGCCGGCCTAGGTACAGTTGAATTAACCGTCGCACTGCATTACGTCTTTAATACACCTTCTGACCAGTTGGTTTGGGATGTGGGTCACCAGGCTTATCCGCACAAAATTCTTACCGGACGTAAAGACCGGATGACCACCATTCGCACCAAGGATGGGGTTTCGGCTTTTCCAAGCCGGGCAGAAAGTGAATACGATGCTTTTGGCGTTGGCCACTCCAGCACCTCAATCAGTGCAGCTTTAGGCATGGCCATTGCTTCAGAACTGAAAGGCGAGAAGAAAAAAATGGTTGCCATCATTGGCGACGGCAGCATCACAGGCGGCATGGCCTTTGAAGCGATGAACCATGCGGGCGCACTGGATGCCGACTTACTGGTCATTTTAAATGACAATGATATGTCTATCTCGCCGCCTGTTGGCGCAATGAACAACTACCTGACCAAAATTTTATCGAGTCAGTTTTATTCTTCAATGCGCGAAAACAGCAAAAAAGCCTTAAGCAGCATGCCCAGCGTTTGGGAGCTTGCAAGGCGTACAGAAGAACACATGAAAGGCATGATTGTACCCGGTACCCTGTTTGAAGAATTAGGCTTTAACTATATAGGGCCGATAGACGGACATGACGTTGACATGCTGGTTTCCACACTGGAAAACCTGAAGAACATTTCCGGCCCGCGTTTCTTGCATATCGTCACTAAAAAAGGCAAAGGCTACGCCCCTGCCGAAAAAGATCCTTTGGCCTATCACGGCGTACCGGCCTTTGATCCATCCAAAGATTCTCTACCCAAATCAGCGCCCTCCCCTCACCCAACTTACACAGAAGTATTTGGTAACTGGCTGTGCGACATGGCGGCTCAAGATGAACGTCTACTGGGCATTACACCTGCCATGCGTGAAGGTTCCGGCCTGGTAAAGTTCTCCGAACAATTTCCAAAACGTTATTTTGATGTCGCAATCGCGGAACAACATGCGGTAACACTCGCCGCAGGTCAAGCGTGCCAAGGTGCCAAGCCAGTAGTAGCAATTTATTCGACGTTTTTACAACGCGCTTATGATCAGATGATTCACGATGTCGCCATCCAGAACCTGGATGTACTGTTCGCCCTGGATCGCGCCGGCTTGGTAGGTCCTGATGGTCCAACTCACGCCGGTAGCTTTGATTATAGTTACATGCGCTGCATTCCTAACATGTTGGTAATGGCGCCTGCCGATGAAAATGAATGTCGCCAAATGCTTTATACCGGATTTATGCATCAAGGCCCAGCTTCGGTTCGTTATCCTCGTGGTAAAGGTCCCGGGGTTACAGTGGACAAAACGATGACTGCCTTGCCTTTGGGTAAAGCCGAGATTCGTCACCAGGGCAGTCGTATTGCGATACTTGCCTGGGGCAGCATGGTAACTCCGGCATTGGAAGCTGGAAAACAATTAGGCGCTACCGTAGTCAACATGCGATTTATCAAGCCTATCGATGCTGACCTGATTCTAGAAATGGCAAAATCCCACGAAGTACTGATTACAGTCGAAGAAAATGTAATCGCGGGTGGAGCAGGAAGTGCAGTTAATGAGTTCCTGCAAGCTCAACGCATCTTGATGCCCGTTTTGAATATCGGTCTACCTGACAGCTTTGTCGAACAAGGAACACGCGAAGAGTTACTTTCCTTGTGTGGTCTGGACATTCAGGGAATTTTAACAAGCATTGAATCTTTTTGCGCTTAATACCCGCTCCCCTAAAACGCCACAGCGCGTTCTAACGAACTAAGCGCTTTTAAAAAAACATTGACCAACTCCAAAGGCGGCCAATGTTTTTTATATTTTAACTTTTATAACCACGCTCTATATTGATCATAGAATATTGTTAAGCTTTGCTCATAATCCAAAAACCACTATGGGGTCATTAGGCTTCCAAACTTGGTATTTATTTATAATCCCTTCAAATAAATTTGAGTTAAAAAAATCATCAAGCCACTGTTTAATTCGAGGATAAGGGGAGTACGCAAAAACCAAGCCGAATCAACTGCGGCAAACTGGCGTATAAATGGAATAATGGCTGCATCCATCAACGAAAAACAATCACCACACAAAAATTGGCTTGATGCTAAGCGTTCTTAAGCGTGAGCAAAAATTGCTCAGCTTGCTGCCTATAATCAAGTTTGGAATATTCAGGATAACAATCGGCATATTTATAGCGATCTAAATAATATTTGAAGTCCTCGTCATTCTGTCTAATAATCTGCTCGGCATTTTGTAACGAAGAACTTTTTAGCCATTGCCCGGGATCATTCTGGCGCAGCGCCCAAAACATAATATCAAGACTTTGCTCAAGAACCTCACCCTTCTCAAACTGCAATACTGGCACTGTAGATTTGGGAGAAACAGATAGCAGCGCTGCAGGTTTATCCCGCAACCACAGCAATAACAGCTATTGAAATCGCCAGGCGTGCTCTTTATTGCATAAGGACAGCGACGAAAACTATACAAAACAGGACGCACAGGTTCTTTGATCAATTCAATTATTTACAAACAGCTTAACCACAGATCAGATTTTCTGCCAATGTTTACCGATAAGAATACGATTAAACTTCTTTATATTTGATTATATTATCAGTAGCTTTATTAAAGATCGTGCCTAAAACATTAATATCCTTTAGCATCAAAGCAGCCTGTTTAAGATCATCAACTTTAGTATGTCCTTCTTCAACAACCAATAAAACGCAATCCACATAAGGTGAAAAACCCAATGTATCCGCCTGTGATAGTAAAGGTGGCATGTCGAAAATAATAATTCTTGAGGGATACCGATTCTTTAATTCCGACACTAATCTAATCATTTTTGGGGAACGCAACATTTCTGTCGAGTTAAACATCTCTTTGCCAGCAGGCAAGATGACGAGCCTTTCCATATCAGGATTAATTAATAACTCATTGATTGGCTTGTCATTTAATAAGTAATCACTAAGCCCGGTTTCTGTCTTTATCCCAAATAATCTACAAATACTGGGATTCTGGAAATTGGCATCAATCAACAAAACACTTCTATCCAATTCCATCGCTATGCTAATTGCAAGATTAGCAGCCGTGAGACTATTTCCTGTACCGTTGGTTGGACTGGATATCGCCAAAGTATTCCAATTCATGGCATCCATAGACTGTAAACAACGGGTACGCAACATTTTAAAAGATTCTAGCCACTTACCGGGTTTAAATCCGGTTAAGATTCTATTTCTCTGCAAATCTTGTATTTGAGTAGGTTGGATTCGTGTCTGTGTATAAGAAAAATGCGCACTATCTGCTGGTAATATCGCAGACTTAGACCTTGATTCGTTGTTTGTTTCCATCTTAGATTCCATTTGGCTCATCATTTATCGTATTTAGATTAATTTAGATATTGCTGATAACACGTAACAATCTGTACCAAAAAATATCCAGCGGCATCACAAGAAAGTGTAAAACGACAACTGAAACGGCAAAAATTATCAATGTGCCAATGATAAAAATATTTCGTTTTTTTGATAGGCTTTCACTTTCTTCTTTGCTTTCAAGATAAGGAATGCTTATTAAGGGACCAACACCTAAAATAGCTGCAATGGTTTTTTCGTTATTGATTGTTGAACCCAACATCTCAACCAAAAACACACTACCAAAGCCGCTGGCAAGCGCAAAAACCAAGCCGAGGAACAGAATCGCAATTCGATTGGGGCTGATAGGTTCAAGTGGCTCTTGCGGTGGATCAATCAGTGTAAAGCGCTCGCCCTTACGTTCAACTTCGAGTTGCTGTGAAATTTGAGCTTCCATTTCCCTTGCGCTCACTTCACGATAGCGAAGATTCGAGTTATCAAGTTCCTGGACAAGATCGGTATATTCTTTTTCAACCAAAGGTGCCTGACGCAAACTCTTACGAAGATCTTCTGTTTTTTTAGTCAGTTGCTCACGAGTAAAGCCCAAAGATTTTGATTCAGAATGAATCGATTCCAATTGCGCTTTTAAGGTGATGTAGGCAGGATTATCAGGTTGAACTGAAGTTTTAGTTGCATTGTCATCTTTGGCCGTCAACATGGCTTGTTGCAAGGTAGTAATTTGCCTTTGCAACTTGACTACATCAGGGTGCTTGTCAGAATATTGTTTTAAAAGCGATGCCAACTCGGCTTTTTTATTGGTCAATTCGGCATTCAGTTTATTAATATCAACATTGGTGCCAATTTGTTTTTTTAACGAATCTATTTCACGTTTTGACTTGATAACATCGGGATGACTGGCAGAATAACTTGCTTGTAAAGAAGGATATTCGGACTCTAAAACCTTGAGCCGGTCTTTCATATCAAAAACCCGGTTACCGGTAGCATTAGTCGCCAGCGCATTGGGATCAATTTGAGCCAACTCACCTTCGAGATAAAACTCGCGTTCGTGCAAGGATCGCTCCTGGCTATCAAGGCTTAATAACTGAGCGTTTAAACTGGTCAGTTCCTGCTGGTTAAGCTGACTTATCTGTGGCAACTGGTTAAGATTTTTTTCTTTAAAAGTAGCCAATTCAGTTTGAATTTGCTGTATTTTATCTTTTAAACGGCGCGATTCTTCACTTAAAAAAAGCGTCGCATTTTCAGCTGACTCGGTACGCGATTTAATATTTTCCTTAAGAAATAGCGAAGTTAACTCGTTGGCCACTTTTTGTGAAATAGCCGGATTGTTATCCTCAAAAGTGAGCGTAAACGCGATAGTTGCTTTGGTTCCTGAACCCGATTTACCGGCCACATCAGCACTGATGGTTTCAACCTTAATGCTTTTACGCATTTCGGCCAGGACTTTCTCTTCAGATTTTGATTTCAGCTCTTTAGGATATAAATCATATTTCTTAATGATTTCGACAAGATTGGGTCGTGTCATGATGCGCTGACTGATCACCTGAATACGCTGGTCTGCAAAAGAGGTAACTGTCGAACGAACCAAATCTGAAGGAATTTCCTGCTCTTCAATCAAAATAGTAGCCATCGAACGATAGACCGAAGGCAGAACTACCGATAACACAATACTCAATATTGAAATCACGACAAACGGGATCACTAAAAACTTGCTGCGTCGTTTGATTATTTTTAAATAATCTTTAATTTCGATCGCTTGATTTTCCACGTTATTTTACCTGATTGTTTATTTGGGGTTGATAAGAAAATTGAATTTGTGCAATATTACCCAAACTGGATTGGGTACTGCCTTGATATTCTGATTGCTGATAAGTATAGGACAGACCCATATTGATTTCAGGAGTACATTTCCAGTTAACATTGGGACTGATTGAGTAAAAAGTTCTATTGTTCGTACTCGTGGAGACACCGGTCATTTCACTTTTGTTATAGCTGGCCGAAATTCCAGAGGTCCATCGTTCAGTTATTGAATAACTAGGATTAATAGAAATAGAAGTTTGCGTTTGCAAACCAATCGAAGTAGGTGACTGATTTTTTGAACCCGCAAGAGAAATAGAGCCTTTTTCGAAGGATTTCTGAATTGAAGCGCTGTAAACTTGGCCAAAATTGTTTTTTGTCTGCATTAATCCCTGAGAAAACTTAGTTTCAACAATAGAATAGTTAATACCGACAGACGCATAGGTTATCAGTTGCTCACTAAAGCTGTGTTGCCAGCCTATCTGTGCAACATTATTATAGGTAGTCTGACTATTTTGCGACGACGTTTGGTAAAGAGAACTCGACAGTGTTCCGTTCAGCTTATCGCGATTTGTATATAAATGATTGAAGGTGCTTGAAGCCACATGGTAATCATAATCCGAAAAAGAAACATTACCCTGAAGATTATTTACCTTGTCATAGGTTGCTTTAGTGAATGAATAATTACTCGTAACTGAGCTTAATTCATTAAAAGAATAGGTAACTGACGGCGCTAAACTTAGCTGCTTACGCATAACTTGGCTAAAAACAAGTCCACTGATTTTACTTTCTGTATTTACTGAAGATTGATTGTTATAAGAACCACCCAAATTCCATTGAATACGCTCGCCTTTATGTTGATAGTCTGCGCTAAAAAGCTGCTCGGCTACATTCAGTTCAGACTGGTTATCATAAATAAGCTCATTCCAGGTAAAATTTGATTTTAATTCACCTTTTTCATGACGAAGGCCCAGATTTATACCCGGCGACACCGTAGTGATCCAGTTATCCTGCAAGGGAACTGGACGCATAAACAGGTTGCTGGCGTAACGTTGATTAGAATTAAAAATGGGTTGGTAATAATAGTCGTTAGCCGAACAGCATAACGAAGCGCAAAGCATCAGCAGCGCTAAAATTCCTTTGGTCATCTTGATTTTCGATAGTAATTTAAATATTTAAATCAAGGGACAGTTACTGTGTCGCCGGCTTCCAAAATAATATTTTGTTCCAGATGTTGTCCATCAACTACATCACTGTAATCAAATGAAAAAACCTTAACTTCCTTTCCAACACGACGTAACACTTTAATGGAATCATCATCGGCAAATACTGTTAAGCCACCGGCTAAACTGATTGCCTGCATAATATCAATACGCCGATTCACGGGAAATTGCCCCGGTTTATTGACTTTGCCGACAACAAAAATACTGTTACCGTTATTTTGCAGAAGTTTGATATTTATTACCGGATCAGCAATATAAGCAGACATTTTGCCAGCTATCGTTTCTTGAAGTAATGATATTGGCTTGCCGGCAGCCATAATTGTTCCAGCAAATGGAAAAGTAATATTACCGTCAGGAGCTACTAAAATTTGCTGCTGCTGTAGACCTTCTTCTTTCCAAACCGTAATATCAAGTAAATCTCCTGGAGAAAGCAAATAGTTGCTATCATCTGGGAGTTGCTCCTTAACAGGCGAAATCGGCTGTGGCGCAGAACTCGGATTTACAATATTTTTTGGTTCAACTGCCTTTGTAACAACTAAAGGCTCTGAATCTGCATAGGCAGAAACCGCGAATATCCAAAAAAATAAAATTGTTGCAATTAGATGGTTCAAAATAATTCCCTTTTATTAAGGATTTTGTGCGAACCCTGTTCTAGGGCGTTCGATCATTGGCAAAGTCCATTATAGATTAGAATTGTAACAGAAATATGTCAAGTTAGGCTCTAACGATATAATCTGGCTAATTTTTTCACCTCTTTCACTACTATCATCTCAAATCATCGACCTTTATAGCTTGGAATTAGAAAATTCAATGTTCTTCCAAGTCGATTAAACCGTATAGATCGTTCCTTAATAATGTGCCATATTACCCATAACATTTACCTAGAGCATTTATTTCATCCAATACAAGCATCACTCAATAATTTTTTTGTAGCTTGTTTGAAGATTTATGGATACATTTGGAAAATGAAAGTCTGATTTGTCATCAAGTTTTAATACTTTACTGCCATAATTGGGTGCTATTTATCTAATTTCGTTATTAAGAAACTTAAACCAAACGTCTAGGATTTTTGTTTGACTGATTACTTTCCAAGCATACGACTTTAAATGCATTGCTTTAAAACTCAAGATCAGTTTACAGCTCAAAAGAAGCAAGTTTAAGATATAGATTGAATTTAACGAAAGCAAACTCATCCATTTATATTAAGTAAATCCATTTATTCCAAATAACCAAATAACAATGACCTCTTCACAAGACAACACGCCCAGCCAACTTAATAACCCAATAACTGTCTTATCTCTCTGGATTTTTGCCTTGCTTTTGCTTGGCTTTACCTTCAGAAACTGTCTTGAAGAAATGGTCACTACCTGGATAAACGTAGAAGAATATGGCCACGGTTTTTTTATACCCATTATAAGCGCTTATTTTATATGGATTCGACGCTCTGAATTAAAGTTTGCTGCCCTTTTCAAAGATACTTTACCAGGCCTGTTAATTTTATTATTAGGCCTGCTTTTGTTTGTTTTAGGCGGACTGGCAACGTTAAAAACAATAGAACAATATTCTTTCATTATTTCCTTAACTGGAATATATACAATGGCTTTTGGTCTGCAGGGATTACGAATTGGAGTGATTCCACTATTGTTCCTGATTTTTATGGTGCCCTTCCCCCCCTTTATCCTTAACAATCTGTCTTCAAAACTGCAGCTAATATCCTCCTGGCTGGGTGTTGAATTTATTCGCGCCTGTAACATTATGGTTTATCTGGAAGGCAATGTTATTGATTTGGGTAGTTATAAACTACAGGTTGTTGATGCGTGCAGCGGTCTTCGCTATTTATTTCCTTTGGCCAGCCTTTCCTTTCTTTGCGCGTATTTGTTTAAAGGCCCCATCTGGCAAAAAATTCTGATCTTCCTTTCCTCAGCGCCTCTGACCATTTTCATGAACAGTTTTCGCATTGGTGTCATTGGCATCATGGTTGATAACTGGGGAACAAAAATGGCCGAAGGCTTTTTACATGATTTTGAAGGCTGGATTATCTTTTTATTTTGTATGGCGCTGTTGTTTTTGGAAATGTGGTTGTTTTCCAGACTTAGCGGCAGAAAAACAGCTTTTAATGAGCTGGTTTTAATACCCAGCGAATGGTCAGGCAGCGAAGAAAAAAAGAATCCTGAAGCTGTTTTTAATAAAGCAATTTTCGTCATGCTGCTACTACTAATCAGCACAGCGTCGATAACGAGTTTTATACAAGAACGGGAAGACATTATTCCTGAGCGCAAAGCATTCCTTAATTTCCCCTTACACCTGGGAAAATGGCAGGGGCGTAATGACTACCTGACCCAAAACTACCTCGATGGTCTGCGTTTGAGTGACTACACCATTATTAACTACACGTCTCCAGAAGCAGGAGCTAATGTCAATTTTTACAGTGCTTATTACCAATCGCAACGCAAAGGTGTTTCCGTACATTCTCCCAAAGGTTGTATTCCAGGAGACGGTTGGCAAATCACTGAATTTGGGCAAAATGCACTGCCCAATATTAAACTTGAAGGCAACCCTATTGATGTTAATCGTGCCGTCATTCAAAAAGGGACTAGCAGACAATTGGTTTACTATTGGTTCCAACAACGTGGCCGGTCTATAACCAATGAATATCTGGTCAAATGGTATTTGTTTTACGACGCGATTGCGATGAACCGGACAGACGGCTCCTTAATCAGACTGGTAACCAGCGTTGGTGAAGGCGAAGACATAAAACTGGCTGATCAACGTTTACAATTATTTATGAAGGATGTTGTTACTGAGCTTCCGGCTTTTATTCCTGGTAAAGTTCTAGCCGAACAAAATAGAAGTAGCACTTTCAATTAATAACCATGATTTAAGAACATTAGAATCTATTAGAGTAATTTTTAATAGTTCAAACCCAGGTTTGAACTCCTATTTCTTTAACTGTCTCTTTAGTTTAAGATCAATTAATCCCAACCCAACAAGGAGCTATTGTGAGTAAAAAAGTTGCATTAATAACCGGTATAACAGGACAAGACGGTTCTTATCTGGCCGAGTTTTTATTGGAAAAAGGTTATGAAGTACATGGTATAAAAAGACGTTCTTCGCTTTTTAATACCCAACGGGTCGATCATATCTATCAGGATCCCCACATCAAAGATCCAAAGTTTTATCTGCATTACGGCGATCTAACAGACAGCTCCAACCTGACACGAATTCTTAGCGAAACCAAACCTGATGAAGTATACAACCTCGGCGCCATGAGCCATGTTGCAGTGTCGTTTGAATCACCAGAATATACCGCCGATGTTGACGGCATAGGTACTTTGCGTTTACTTGAAGCCATGCGCTTTCTGGGCATGGAAAAAACTTCCAAATTCTATCAAGCCTCAACCTCTGAATTGTATGGCCTAGTACAGGAAACACCGCAAAAAGAAACCACACCCTTCTATCCGCGTTCACCCTACGCAGTTGCCAAACTTTACGCTTACTGGATTACCGTTAATTACCGTGAAGCTTACGGCATGTATGCCTGCAACGGCATCCTGTTCAATCATGAATCCCCCCGTCGCGGCGAAACCTTTGTAACCCGCAAAATCACGCGCGGCCTGTGCAATATCGCCTTAGGTCTGGAACAATGTTTGTTCATGGGTAACATGGATTCGCTGAGAGACTGGGGCCATGCCAAAGACTATGTGCGCATGCAATGGATGATGATGCAACAAGAACATCCCGAAGATTTCGTCATCGCTACCGGGGTTCAATACTCTGTCCGTCAGTTTATCGAAATGTCTGCCGCGCAACTGGGTGTCGAAATACGTTGGGAAGGTGAAGGCGTAGCTGAAAAAGGTTACGTTGCGTCCATCGAAGGTGATAAAGCCCCCGGTTTAACAGTAGGTCAGACCATCGTCGCAATTGATACCCGCTATTTCCGTCCGGCTGAAGTTGAAACCCTGCTAGGTGATCCAACCAAAGCTAAAGAAAAGCTTGGATGGGTTCCACAAATTACCGTTCAGGAAATGATCTGCGAAATGGTCGATTTCGATCTTGATGAAGCCAGAAAACATGCGCTACTAAAAAATCAAGGTTATAACGTTGCCGTTAGCCGGGAATAAGACTATGTCGGATAAACAAAAAAAGATTTATGTGGCAGGACACAGAGGCATGGTCGGAACTGCAATCGTTGAGCAGCTTAACAATGCCGGTTACGATAATATTGTAGTGCGCACGCGTGCCGAACTTGATTTAACCGATCAGGCCGCTGTACGCGACTTTATGCAACAACAAAAGCCTGATCAAGTCATTCTTGCAGCTGCCAAAGTAGGTGGCATCCACGCCAACAATGTTTATCCGGCCCAGTTTATCTATCAAAACTTAATGATGGAAGCCAATATCATTCATGAGTCCTGGGCAATTGGCTGTAAGACTTTACTATTTTTAGGTAGTTCGTGTATTTATCCAAAGCTTGCAGCACAGCCTATGGCTGAAAGTGC
Organism: uncultured Methylobacter sp.; assembly: GCA_903832775.1. GTDB lineage: Bacteria > Pseudomonadota > Gammaproteobacteria > Methylococcales > Methylomonadaceae > Methylobacter_A. The sequence continues at coordinate 40,703 of CAILCX010000210.1, forward strand.
TTTATTGACAGGCACGCTGGAATCAACCAACGAACCGTATGCGATTGCAAAAATTGCCGGCATAAAACTGTGTGAATCCTACAACCGCCAATACGGAACAGATTACCGCTCAGTGATGCCGACCAATCTTTATGGTCAAAATGATAATTTTCATCTGGAAAACAGCCATGTCATTCCAGCGATGATCAGAAAATTTCATGACGCCAAAACCTCACAGTCAGCAACTGTTACCTTGTGGGGAACGGGCAAGGCCATGCGCGAGTTTTTGCATGTTCAGGATATGGCCGCCGCCTGTCTTCATGTTATGAATTTAAGTAAAGAAAACTATAACGGCTGCACTGAAGAGATGTTATCTCATCTCAATGTCGGCACAGGTCAGGACGTAACGATTCGTGAATTGGCAGAAACCATTCAACACGTTGTCGGTTTCCAGGGACAGATAGTGTGGGACAGCAACAAACCCGATGGCGCACCAAGAAAACTTATGGATAACAGTAAACTTAAATCAATGGGCTGGAGCCCAAAAACATCACTGATCGATGGTTTAACAAACACTTATCAGTGGTTTATTGAGCATCAAAGTGAATTTAAGACACAATAAATAGCCCTGTCTTCTTGATGTAGCAATTCATTTGACAGCCAGACTTGAATCTATTCAGATATAAAACCTGCATACTTCCTTGGCTCTAAAACAAATGAGGCCGGGTAAATTGATATTCAATTTACCCGGCCTCATTTATGTTCGTATTAATCTCGTAATCACTTAATTCAGCAAATTAACTCACTGAATACTGAAATACAAAATACAACAATGTATTTATTTACGCTTACCCGCTACTGGATCAGCAGTGTCCAAAATACGGTTTAGCATATGAGTCTGTTGAGACGCTCGGTCTTCTTGAGTTAAGTCGAGCATACCTTTAAGATCTGAAAAACGTTGTTCGGCTTCTTTTAAAAATCCAGTTGCAGCAACCAAATCTCCGTCTTTTACAGCGGTTCTAGCTTTTTTCAAAGAATCATTTGCACGATTTCGATTACGATCAACCTTATCATTAGCATTGATCTCTTTACTGACGGTTAAGGCCTCCTTGATATTGGCTATAATCGCCTCATCACCTGTTTTATCATTGATAGCCTTCATTGCTTCAGAAACCTGAACTAGTGTAGCATCAATCCCTTCGGATGGAGTCATCCTGTTATACATACATGCCATACCCAAACAGAGTTCGGCAGAAGCTGAAAAAGATCCTAAAGAAAGTGCCAGTGTAGTTGCTACTACAGTGCATTTTAATAAATTCATGTAATGTAAACCTCGTTGTAGTTATTATTATTAGATCTGCAACCACATAAATTAAAGTATATTTAAATAGTTACATGACGTAGCGAACTTTATCATAACTCGTGTAAATATTAAACGAATTAACTCAGTTCCAGTCATTCAGAGCCTTCAATATAAATCCCTTTTTAAAGTAAAAAAGTTAGCATTCCTAGCTACTCATCGAAGCTTGGGGTTGATTCGTAGACGCATATTTCAAACAACTATAAAGAAAAAACTGCATCCCAAATATCAGATTCGCCATCAACAAATGAATGGGCTGGGCAACCGGGGGCATGCCTAATCGATCAAGACTCACTCCAGCCAAAATCGCCATAACAACCAAACCGGCCAGCGAAAAACCAAGGCGCCGCAACAGACTATTCTTATCGACAGAGCGAATTATTTTCCAGGCCAACCACAGATTGGTAAATAAAATAAGCGAAGAAAATGATCTGTGTATATAAAAAATGACCGGAAAATCATCACGCCAATATTGACGTTCTATATAAGCATGTTCATGAGCAATAAAATCCACAGCTTCTCTAACCTGCGTTCCCATGGCGACTTGTAGCAGCGTCATCAGCATGGCGACGATTAAAACGGTTTTTACTTTACCGGGAACTGCCCGAACATCAAATTGGGCAATGCCCCCCCGTTGCGATCGCGTAATGGTATAAATCAACAAAGCGACAATAAATAAAGCCAGCAGCATATGCAGAGTGATCATCAAGGGCTTAAGATTGCTCGCGACCACCGTCGCCCCAAGCCAACCCTGAAAACCAACCAGAAAAAAAACACTGACTGCCAAATAAAAAATGGGTTTATCTGTTTTACGATAAATACGTGAGGACCAGGCGGTCAGTAAAATCAAAAAACCAATCGTCACGCCGACCAAACGATTGGTATATTCAGTCCAGGTTTTTACCGGATTAAACTGGGTGTTTTCATAACCGCGTTCAGCATAAATCTGATGATAATTGGCCGGCAACTGCGCCTCTTCGGTGGGTGGAACCCATTTTCCAAAACAGGTTGGCCAATCCGGACAGCCCATACCCGCTCCGGAAGCCCTTACGACGCCACCGACAAGAATCACAAAATAAACGGCAAAAATTGTCAGTGTACCTAATCGACGAAAACGGGCAGCAGCTTGGTCATTAATCATAGTGTTAAGTATTTCCAGATAAAACTGTTTGAGAGAACATCAGGATAAAAGAGTAAGTCTATCTTGCTTGTCATTTTGCAGTCGCAAATTATAGACATTGGATTCAGACACTTGTAAAACAACCAACATTTTGCAACCGTTTTCATAAGTTTGGGCTGACAAAACCTTACCGATATTTTGCTCAGTGCCAGTGCTGTCATCAATAATGCTGGTATTAGGTTCAGGTGCCAACAAAGTATCGCATCCGGCGACAAACAATTCCCTTTTTATCTTACCCAGATAATGGGTTCGCGCAACGATTTCCTGACCCGTGTAACAGCCTTTGGTAAAACTGATGCCGCCCAATTTGTCCAGATTAAGCATTTGCGGGATAAACTCTTCCACCGTTGCCTCAGTCAACCAGGGAATACCGGAAACTATATCGAGATAGCGCCATTGCGAAGAACTTTCCCCTAGAAAGCCAAGTTCAACTTGCTCAAGCCAAAATGATTCAGCGTTGGCAATATCCGCAATGATCAGACTGCGATTATTAAGCCGTATAACAATATTTTTCTGTTGTACGGTAAATAAAAATTCATCAGCAGGAAGCAACTCCTCGCTTAAACCGATGAGACATAAGTCATCGGAACTGTTTACCAACGTCACCTTTGACCGTAACACATACATTTGCAGTCTTTTTTGAACGGATACCAATAATTCGTAAGGCAAAATCATCAAAAAAAGCTCGGCTTTTTTTACCAGTATAAACGTGGTAATGACCCGGCCTTTTGCATTACAAATTGCGCCCAGACTGCTATGAGATTCGCTCAGGTCTTTAATATTACAGGTTATCTGCCCCTGTAAAAACGTTGCCGCATCTATGCCGGAAATCGAAATAATGCCGAGATGGAAAATGGGATAAAGCTTTTTATGATCGTCTGGCTTAGGTATTGAAAAAACAACATCCAGCTCATTTTCAAAAACCGCATTGTTAGCAAGTAAAAATTCTTTCCAGTTGGCGTTCATCGTATAATAAAATATAAAATTTAAGTACGATGATTATAACGTTATTTAATGCGGGACGAGAAAACCTGTTTTCACATGTAATAATTAAGGTTTTATGATTTCGAATTTTCAATAAATAAGCTCGTGTCTTGCTGCCACGCTTTTCGGCAACCCGACGTTTAGCTATGTTTGGCTAAAGAAGCAAAAACTATTCTTTAGCCGCTTCAACCGAAATGGTAAGGGTCACATCATCGCCAACATTCGGCGCATATTTACCCATATTAAAATCACTGCGTTTCACCATACCGGTAGCATTTGCGCCACAAGCATCCTTTTTCAGCATCGGATGCGGCATACACTGAAACGACGTTAAAGTTAACATTAGTGGCTTGCTTATACCTTTCATGGTCAACTCACCCTCTACCGAAGTGATTTTATCACCCTCAAAGTTCACTTTACTCGAAATGAAAGTAGCCGTTGGATACTTCGCGGTATCAAGAAAATCAGCGCCTTGAATATGTTCATTAAACAAAGGCAAACCTGTATCAACCGATGGTGTTGAAACAACCACATTAACCGAACCGACTTTGGCTTCACGATCCAGCACGATAGTGCCTGACGTTTTATCGAAACGGCTTATTTGCGTAGAAAAGCCAAAATGACTATAAGAAAATCGCGGATAAGTATGACTACCTTCAATGACATAAGTTTCCGGTTTTGCAGATACAGACGATGACACAGCAACTGCCAGCAATAAAAAAATAATATGCTTCATGTTATTCCTTAGGTTTAATATTGTTAAAAAGTTATTTCCAAAATCACCAAGTAGCCTCGATGGAGCAAAGCGAAATCGAAGATTTATCAACGCCGTATACTTCGATTTAAAGCTATCAGATGGATTTTCTGATAGGCCAATGCCCCCGGTTATAATTGCATCCCAGCAAGTTCTACGCCGTTACGGGTACTTTGCTTAATACTATATAAAGCCTGATCTGCCAATTTCATTAACTCATTCCATCCCAACTTATCATCCATAGATCCTGCTATACCAATACTAACAGTCATCGTTTGGTGTTGTGCCAGTTTTTGATGCTGATTTTGTTCGATAACGCTACGGATACGTTCTCCCAGCAATAGAGCTGTCTCGCCGGAGGTATTGGGAGCAATGATTAAAAACTCTTCACCGCCTAATCGGCAAACAATATCGTTGGCTCGTGAAGCAACCTTCATTAGTTTGGCGGCGTGGCACAATATCAAGTCACCAACGTCATGACCAAAGTTGTCATTCACTAATTTGAAGTGATCAAGATCCAGCATCAATACACTTATGGGTCGCTTGTGGCGTTGAGTTGCTGCCCACTCTTGCTCCAGACGCTCAAGCGCATAGCGGCGGTTAGGCAAACTAGTCAGTATGTCTGTATTGGCAAGAATCCTTAGGCGGCGGTTAGCGGCGGCCAACTCAACAGTATAATGCTGGATATCCCGACTTTCCTTTTCTAATTCCTGTTGCAATACAACAGTACGATGACCCGCCCGAATACGAACCAAAAGCACACGCAAGCTAACCGGATTTATTATATAGTCATCGATACCGGCATCAAATGCGGCAATCTGGGCATCCTCATTGTCATTGGCGGTACACATGATAAGGTAAAGATTCTTTCCAAAGTTCGACGTACGTAGTAACTTGCAAAGCGCTAATTCACCTATTGATTCCATGCCGCCATTGATAATGACCATTTGAGGCTTATTTTCTATGACATATTGCAACGCAGATTCACTACTACAACAAATTCCAACCCGATGACCGGATTTGATAAGTTGCCTGGAAAGATCCGTGAGACTTTTACTGTCATCCCCGATGAGTAATAAATCCAGGTCTGACAAAATAACTTCAGCTGAGACAGCTTCCGGTAATGAAATTTGAACGGTGGTATTAACTTCAATCAGCTTTCCCCAGTCGTGCCATTCATCAATGACTTCGCTGACAAATTCCATCAGTTCTATTTCGCTAAAGTTATGCAAACTCGCTTGGGTTATCAGTTCAGTAAACAAAAAAGCTCTATAGCCCTCATCAGCCAAACAATAACAGGCAATCTGTCTGGCAAAATCGAGTTGACTGGCAAGCCTTGTCACTCGCGGTGGATATTTTTTGTCCTGATCAAATCTTGAGCGTAAAGCTTCCAGAAATAGTTCGGGTAATCCCCAATCCTCCAGTAAAATCAGACTCAACTCTTTATGATCAATACCAAATTTTTCTTTTTCCATAACCAGCAGTTGTTCGCCCTGCTCTGCTTCAAGACAACTGCTGTAACTCTCGGGCCAGGCCGTTGCAAAAGCAAGACGGCCAATATCAGAAAGCAATCCCAGCGTAAAGGATTCCTCGGGCGCCATGGTGCGTTCTCGTGCAGTTATAGCAGCAGTCGCTGTCGCCATAGCCAGCGTTTGAGCCCAATACGCGGCATAATCAAATGCTGAACATTTACCGGTACTATTGTTACTGATTAAAGAAAGACTGAGGGTAAAGTTGCGCACCGCTTGCATACCCATTGACAACACAGCATCCTGAATATCGACAATAGGACGTCGTGCGCCGAAGGCCGCGGAATTAACAAATCGTAAAATTCGACCGCTTAAGGCCGGATCCATTTTAATCAATTGTGCTATTTGAGGTATTGTCGCGTCATCTCGCTGCACCAGCTTTACAATTGCCAGTGCGGTTCCCGAAGGTGAAGGCAACCGCTCAGTTGCTTTTAAATTATGAAAGTTAAATTTATTGCTCATAGGGATAAGAAATAAGTTTTGAGGTATTTTATTATCACTGGTTTAGGGAGCTGTCTTTCAATTGATCGCAAGCCCCAAGGGAGATTCATGATCGCGTAAATCACCAATAACACGACAAAATATTGTTGAAATAGTCATTATTTGTTTATTTTGAGCTGCATTGCTTGGAGCAAGTGTGGAGTGGATAGTAAATACATTGCTAATCAGCCAATTAAAATTCTTCCCAATTATCGTTAATGGTCTTTGGACTAGACTTGGCTGCTACCAGGTTTGTAATCACTTGCTGTGTAGCTAAGGTTGAAGTTTTTTGTGCAGTGCGCAAAGAGCTGAGGGACTTGGCTTGATTGATATTGGTGATCGTCTTGCGAACATAATTATCCATCTTGAATTGCCCCACTGCGCCCGACAGATTATGCGCCTGCTCTTCCAGCGATTCCGCTGCAGCGGCGGCTTGCTCGACTAACGCGGCATTTTGTTGGGTCACTTCATCCATTTGACCGATAGCTTGGTTGACTTGCTGAATACCGGACGTTTGTTCTACGGAGGCCTCGCTGATTTCTGAGATCATGACGGTAACGCCATTTATGGACTTGACGATATCTTGCATGGTTAGTCCAGCTTGTACCACCAACTTATTGCCGCTTGAGACCTTAAGGACCGAATCATCAATTAGATGCTTGATTTCTCCGGCAGCCGTTGCCGCGCGTTGCGCAAGGTTTCGTACTTCAACAGCAACCACTGCGAAACCTCGACCTTGTTCACCGGCACGGGCCGCTTCAACAGCAGCATTGAGGGCAAGAATATTAGTTTGAAAGGCTATATCATCGATGACCGAAATGATATCGCCGATCTTGCGAGAAGAATCGTTAATATCATTCATGGTGATAACAACCTGCTGAACTACATCCACTCCTTTTACGGCAATGTCAGTGGCATCAACAGCAAGTTGATTGGCGTGTTTGGCATTTTCGGCATTGTGCTGCACTGTCGAAGTCAGCTCCTCCATGCTGGCCGCTGTTTGTTCAAGACTTGCAGCTTGCTGTTCAGTGCGATGCGACAAATCATTGTTACCGGAGGCAATTTCTTTAGCGCCGGTATTAATGTTGTCAGTAACCTCTTTAATTTGACTGATAATTTCCTTAAGTTTTTCTACTGTAGTATTGGCGTCATCCTTGAGTTGCCCAAAAATACCGGAATAATCATTGGTAATTTTTTCGGTTAAATCACCACATGCCAAAGCTTCCAGTACCCGCACCACTTCAGTTAAACCCGCCTCACTGGTACTGAGCAATTGATTTAAACCTTCGCCCAGCTCGAGAAAAAAGCCTTCCTTACCCTGTAAATCAAAACGCTTACTAAAGTCGCCTCTGCTGGCAGCAAGCACCAACATTGAGACTTCATTCTCCACGGCAACTTCGTTCGTCCGATCCTGCCACTCGGCAACTGTTCCCAGTCGTTGCCCCAGATCGTTAACAACTGGATTGGCATTGATCACCATAGACCGGCCGCCGAGTAGCATCTTGGTCGTGTAATTACTGTCTAAACTGGCAAGGAGTTGGGCTTGATGTGCAGGGTTTATGTGAAAAACGTCGATATTGGATCCGACTAAATTGGCGACCGTAAAATCAGGTAGCTGTTTACGAATATCCGCTTCGGCCTTATTGAGAATGTCGATCGTCGATTTGTTCATATAAATGATGTTACGGGCATTGTCTGCGATCATTACGGCGCTACTGACATTATCCAGGCCAATTTTAAGGCGCAAATTTGCGTCAGCAATAATCTTAGTCTCCTGGGCCTCAAAACCCAGTTTAATCTGCATGGCCTTAATAGCGCTCAGCACCGTACCCAATTCATCATGACAGCTAATTTCAACAAGGGTTGTATAATCGCCATTACCAATAGAAGCAATGGAGCTGCTTAAAGTTCGCAAAATAGTGTTGATCAGAATTAAACCAAAACACAGCGAGCCAATAACGCCGAAGATGATCATACCAATAGTGAGGTTGCGAATTTGAACCGAGCGTAACTGTGCCGTTTCAAATGCCTGTTTAGCGGCGTCCATCTGAGCTTGCATAAGCGCTTGAATACCTGTTGCAACAGATTCATAAAGCGGGCGAACTTTTTCCACAACGATTTTGTTAGCCAGCACGCTATCATTGTTTTTAAAAGCCTCAACAGCCGGTTTTAAACCTTCTGTCACGAATTTTTTTCTATCTTCTGCAAACTTTTCAGCCAGTGTTTTTTCTTCAGTGGCTAGACTCGTGGCTATGTATACGCTCCATATTTTGCTGATTTCAGCGATATTTTGTTCAACTTCAAGGGTGTTTTTCTGGATTTCCTCTGTTGAAGAGGCCGATAAGTTGGCAGTAATACGTATCCGGTTAGTGAGCAACAGTTTCTGGATAAGAGCGATCTGATTCATGGGAATGGTGCGCTGCTCATAGACAGAACCAAGATCTTCACTGGCTTTAGTTATACCATACAAACCCATACCGCCAACAATCAGCAAAGAAATACACAGCAGACCGATAACGCTTAAGAAACGGGCTTTGATGGTGGGATTTTTGTAGGGATTAAGTTTCTTCCAAAAGGATTCTTTTACAACGTTGCCATTCTTTATTTTCAGATGACCGGCCTTGCCCACTCTAAATAAATGATAAGCGGCATCGGCAGCACCGATCATTTCGCGGGTAGGTTTACTCCGCACCGACATATAACCGACTAATTTTTTATTTTCATAAAAAGGCGTGGCATTGGCTAATACACAATAAAAGTCGCCATTTTTACAGCGGTTCTTTACCAGTCCAGACCAGGGACGCCGCTCTTTTAAAGACTTCCACATATCGGCGAAAGCTTCCTCCGGCATGTCCGGATGCCGCACTATATTTTGAGGTGAACCAATTAGCTCTTCTTTGGTAAAACCGCTGATGCGCAGAAAGTCTTCATTGATAAAGGTAATATTACCTTTTAAATCAGTCTTGGATACGATGGACTCGTGCTCTTTAAGCACATATTCCACGTTGGTTATTGGCTTATTTGATTTCATTATTAATTACCTAAATTTTTTTAATATCTATTTTAAGTAGAATACCTATAAAAAAATCAACCTCACAATTATTTGTAAATATATACTAATAGGTAATTATTTCTATTAATAATAATGGTATCTTTTTAATATTACGTATTATTTATTTATTCGAAGAATTACTACAACTATATTCAATGATAAAATAATCGATACAAAGTGGATATAGAATGGATATAGACATTAAAATTTATACGACTTATTTCAGTTATTCTATAGCTGTTATTTTATTCCGTTAGTGTCAGCAGATAACTAAATAGATTAATTGGTTTACCGTTTAATTTTAATTTCTTGCGTATGTGCTTGCGGTGTATATTGACAGTACCCAAGGAGATGAGTAGAGATTGCGCAATTTTTTGTGTGGGATAACCCAACCTGATCATTGATGCTACTTGTATTTCGACTGGGGTTAACAACTGATAGATAGAAGTTAATGTATTTCTCTCACCAGTGCTGTTAATTAGCTCTGCTATGTTAATTTGCAAGATATTAAGCTCTGGGGATTCTTCGGTATTTTTTCTCAGCTCGCTCTGTGTGCTGATAACCTTTTTTTCCAGGCGTCGAGCACTATCCAACAAAGCTTGTTCTACCAATTTTAATAAGGCAACATTATCTTTTAAATCAGCCTTGTATATGATTAAATCAAACTCTTTAAGCACATATTCCATGTCGGTTATCAGCCTATTTGATTTCATTATTAATCACCTAATATTTTAAACAGGTAACTGTCCTTAAAATTTATAAATTGGAGAGTAAGCAAACAACGATAATTTATTTTGCAGTAACGGGAAGTTATAAAACATCATTTTTTTTGAGATCGATTTTAAGTAAATACCTTTAAAAAATCAACTTCACAATTATCTATAAATATATACTGACAGGCACTCATTCCTATTAATAATAATGGTATATTTAAAATATTACATATTATTACATAGTCGAATTATTCTTACAATTATTTATATTGCTAAAGTAATCGATATAAAGTGGATATAGAATGGATATAGACATTAAACTTATACAGTTTATTTCAGTTAATCTATTGCTGTTATTTTATTCCGTTAGTGACAGCAGATAACTAAATAGATTAATTGGTTTACCGTTTAATCTTAATTTCTTGCGTATATGCTTGCGGTGTATATTGACA
>CAILCX010000211.1 GCA_903832775.1 uncultured Methylobacter sp.
GCTGTCATTTATGGCTTATCAAATGGCACGGCGATTATTGTTAAGCATCAATATAAAGTCACTTTCCCAAATAATGTCAGGGTCATAACGCCATCGCTTAAATATCCCTTGGGCGAACAGCCTTTGGTTATGGATGAAACCGGCGCCGCCTTAGAAAGGGTAGCGGTTAAAGTGGGCGAAAGCGGTTCAACCATCGTGGCAAAAACGGCTGATTCAACCCAAGGCCCGGGTAAAATAAAAATACTGAATCTGCAAAAAGAACAATCGCTTTTTGCTGATGAAGCGACATTAACAAGAACTGAAGCTACTCTTGAAGTTATAGCCACCGATATTGCAGACATTCTTATCGATAAAGATGAAGCCAATCTTTACCTGATTAGCAAAGAGGGGCAGTTACTATATTTTGATATTGGTAACAAAAATAAACCTGATTTAAGACAGCAGTTAAATGTGGTTGATGCCGGAGAAAAAATCACCAGCACGACTTTTTTAAATGGTGATTTATCTCTGATGATAGGCGATAGCAGCGGTCTGGTTTCACAGTGGAGTAAAGTTAAAGACAAGCAAAATCATCTGGTCATGCAAAAAACCAGATCTTTCAAAGTGTCTGATAAAGCTATCGTTGCTCTTAATGCAGAACAACGTCGTAAAGGCTTTATGACCATTGATGCTGATGGCGTGATGGGCATTTATCATTCAACTGCCGAACGGCAATTGATTAAAGAAAAAATGAGCGATACCTTGCCAACAACAGCTGTATTGTCTCCAAGAGCCAATGCTTTGTTGATTCAGTCGGTTGATGAAAAAATGCATCTTTGGCATGTTGATAATGAACATCCTGAAGTTTCAATCAAATCATTATGGCAAGAAGTCTGGTACGAAAGTTATCCAAAGCCCGCCTATATCTGGCAGTCTTCAGCGGCAAATAATGATTTCGAACCTAAATACAGTTTAACTCCACTGGTGTTCGGAACCTTGAAAGCGGCATTTTATGCAATGCTGGTGGCGATGCCTCTGGCGCTGATGGGAGCAATTTATACTGCTTACTTCATGGCTTCGGCCATGCGTCAATACGTTAAACCTTCCATTGAAATCATGGGGGCGTTACCGACGGTTATTTTGGGTTTTCTTGCTGGATTGTGGCTGGCGCCGTTTATGGAAGAGCATTTGGCAGGGCTGTTTGCAATGCTGATGATTATTCCTCTTGGGGTGATGGTGTTTGCATTTGCATGGCAATATGTACCCAAGTCCATTAGCGAGAATCTGGCAGAAGGCTGGGATGCTGCGTTATTGATCCCTGTTATTTTAATCAGCGGCTGGTTTGCTTTTAAGATCAGCGTACCTCTGGAAACCTTATTGTTTCATGGTACGTTGCGCGACTGGTTTAAAACTGAATTGGGCATAGGCTATGATCAGCGGAACGCTATGGTTGTTGGTGTAGCAATGGGCTTTGCAGTTATTCCGACCATTTTTTCAATTGCCGAAGATGCGATTTTCAGTGTACCCAAGCATTTAACAGTGGGTTCCTTGGCGTTGGGAGCGACAACCTGGCAGACCATGACCCGGGTAGTTTTACTGACGGCAAGTCCGGGAATTTTTTCCGCAGTCATGATCGGTTTTGGTCGGGCAGTTGGTGAAACCATGATTGTACTAATGGCGACAGGCAATACACCGGTGATGGACTTAAGCGTATTTCAGGGCTTGCGCACACTGGCAGCAAACATCGCGGTAGAAATGCCTGAATCGGAAGTGGACAGTACGCATTATCGGGTGTTGTTTTTATCAGCCTTGGTTTTGTTTACCTTCACCTTTGTTTTTAATACGCTGGCCGAAGTGATTCGTCAGCGCTTACGTGAAAAGTATAGTTCGTTATGAGTAAGCCTAATATGATTAAACATTGGTTCAAAAGCGGTGCTCCCTGGATATGGCTTAATGCGGCGGCGGTCAGTACCTGTCTGATTATGGTGGTCGGCGTACTCGGACTGGTTGTAATCCGGGGCGTCGGTCATTTCTGGCCCTCCGAGGTTGTGCAAATTACCTATGAGGAAACTGGCGGTAAAACTCAGACCATTATCGGTGAGCATGTCGATACCAGCATTACTCCGGCGGCGATGGCCAAATCAACCGGCCATATTCTGACTGATAAGGAAGATACGCTGGTTCAATATTTGATGAAAACAGGTAACCGCGATATTACCGGGACTGATTTTCGATGGATACAGGAACGTCATGTCAAGGAACAACAAGCTCCCGCAGACTTGATGGTTGTAGAGCGCCGGGAGTGGGGTAACTTTTACGGTCAATTGGTTGCGGTCAAAGAAAGCGGCAAGCTTATCGCTGAGGGTACCGAAGCTTGGCCGGTAGCAAAAGCCAGAATTGACGACGCTTTGCTGGTATTTAAGCAAATCGCGCATCTGGAAAAAAAGGAAGTTGGGGCAATCAATTACAGTCTGGATCAATTAAGACTGGAACAAAAAAAGTTGCAGTTGAAAAATCAGTGGGATGAGTCGGCACAAAAACGAATTGCAGCTGAGAAAGCAGAATTGGAGATTGAATATAAAAAATATCAAACCCAATTAAGCGAGTTGTATCAGAAAATAAGGCGAGATAGTCTGCTCGCAAAAACTGAAAATGGAACGGAGCTGGAAATTCCTTTGGCGAAAATTGTCAGAATATTTCAACCTAATACCATGAGTGCGGTTGAGAAAGCTGGCCACTATTGCGTAAAAATAGTTGAGTTTTTACTCGACGATCCACGCGAAGCCAATACGGAAGGCGGGATCTTTCCAGCCATTTTCGGTACGGTCATGATGGTCATGATGATGTCTGTCATCGTGACACCTTTTGGTGTTATCGCTGCGGTTTATATGCGGGAATATGCAAAACAGGGTTTTATTACCCGTTTGATCAGAATTGCGGTTAACAATCTGGCGGGGGTTCCCTCAATTGTTTACGGTGTATTCGGTTTGGGATTTTTTGTTTACATTCTGGGCGGAAACATCGATCAACTGTTTTTCCCTGAATCCGCACCGGCGCCGGTATATGGAACGCCTGGCTTGCTTTGGGCTTCAATTACGCTGGCATTACTGACTTTACCTGTGGTGATTGTGTCAACCGAAGAAGGTCTGGCGCGTATCCCCAGTTCAATCCGCGAAGGCAGTCTAGCTTTGGGTGCAACTAAGCTGGAAACCTTGTGGCTGACAGTTTTGCCTATGGCCAGTCCTGCGATGATGACCGGTTTGATTCTGGCTGTAGCCAGAGCGGCGGGTGAGGTTGCACCATTAATGCTTGTTGGGGTAGTGAAGCTGGCGCCGACATTGCCTTTAGACGGCAATTATCCTTTTTTGCATTTAGACAGAAAGTTCATGCATTTAGGATTTCATATCTATGATGTTGGTTTCCAAAGCCCGAATGTCGAGGCGGCGAGACCCCTGGTTTACGCAACAGCATTATTATTGGTTTTGGTCATTGTAGGACTTAACCTTGCAGCAATCATCATTAGAAATAATTTGCGGGAAAAATACCGCGCACTGGAAGGATAAATAAAATGACAGCTACACAAGTACGTTCACATACGATTGATATGAGTTCAGTTTTACGCGCTCCGCAAGATAACGGGGTCAATGAAACCTGTATCAAAGTAGAAAATCTGAATTTATTCTACGGTGCAAAGCAAGCCTTACATAACGTGTCTATGGACATGCCAAAGAAAAAGGTGACTGCCTATATCGGTCCCAGCGGTTGCGGAAAATCAACTTTATTGCGTTGTATTAACCGGATGAATGATCTGGTAGACAGTGTTAGCATCGAAGGCAAAATTTTGCTGGATGACGAAAATATCTATGATAAAGCGGTTAATGTTGCAGCCTTACGTCGACGCGTCGGGATGGTTTTTCAAAAACCCAATCCATTTCCAAAATCAATCTTTGAAAATGTCGCTTATGGCTTGAGAATTCAGGGTATTAACGACAAACGGATATTGGAAGAAACAGTCGAAAAAGCGTTGCGTGGCGCAGCACTTTGGGACGAAATGAAAGACCGTTTAAATGATAATGCCCTGGGTATGTCAGGTGGTCAGCAACAACGTCTGGTAATTGCCAGAGCCATTGCTATCGAACCTGAAGTATTGTTGCTGGATGAACCTGCGTCAGCGCTTGATCCTATTTCAACCTTAAAAATTGAAGAGCTCATTAATGAGTTGAAAGAAAAGTACACTATTGTTATCGTGACTCATAATATGCAGCAAGCCGCTCGTGTATCTGATTACACGGCTTTTATGTATATGGGTGAGTTAATCGAAATGGGAACAACCAGCGAATTATTTACCAATCCGAAGAAAAAACAGACTGAAGATTATATAACTGGTCGTTACGGCTAAGGCTAATAGGAGTGCGCAATGGACAATAGTAAAATAGGACAGCATATTTCAGGTCAATTTAATAAAGAGCTGGAAGATGTACGTAACAAAGTGTTAACCATGGGCGGTCTGGTTGAGCAACAGATTGAACTGGCCGTTACGGCATTTTCGACCGGTGATGTGGAAATGGCTGAACTGGTTATCAAACAGGATAATCAGGTTGATGCCCTGGAAGTTGCTATTGACCATGAATGTATGCAGATTTTGGCGTTGAGGCAACCAGCTGCTTTTGATTTGAGATTGCTAATTACGGTCATCAAGATAGTCAATGAACTTGAGCGTGTTGGCGACTTGGCAGAACGTGTTGCAGAAATGGCGATTCAATTAACCAGTGCTGAAAGTTCCAGTAAACGTGATCAATATTATGAGCTTGAACATATGGCTGAACTGGTTCAAAACATGCTGCACGGTGCTCTGGATGTATTTGCCAGGATGAATATCGAGGAAGTGGCAATTATTACCAGTCTGGATGATAATGTAGATCGTGAATACGGCAGCATTATTCGGCAGTTAATTACCCGAATGATGGAAGATCCAAGAAATATTACCCGTATGCTGGATGTGCTGTGGATTGCCCGCTCACTGGAAAGAATTGGCGATCATGCCTGCAATATTTGTGACCATCTGGTTTATATGGTCAAGGGTGAAGATGTCCGTCATTTGACTCAGGCGGAACTTGAAGAAAAGGTTAAGGGATAAAAAAAGCCGAAAGACGAAGGATTAAAATTAAACTTTAACTTCGTCTTTCACTTTTTGCTACGCGTTTTATTTGTAACCGGGCTTTAATTTGTAAAGTGCCGAAATATCTTCGTCACCAAACCCTTCAGTCATTAAGCGTTCATAATCAGTAATTGTCATATCAACAAGCGTTGTTGATGAGCCTGTCTGTTTGGCCATGTCCTGACAGATTTTCAAATCTTTATGATGTAGTGCCAGTTTAAAGCCGGGAGCAAAAATGCCCTGGGTCATGGTAAGGCCGCGATGTTGTAAAAACCAGTTACCAGACGCACCACCGGAAATAATCTCAATCACCTTTTCCATCGGTAAATTTTGTGCCTTAGCGAAAGCCAGGGCTTCAGTGACCGCTTGATTGATGCCGGCACACATAATCTGGTTGACGGCTTTAGTTGCCTGGCCTGAACCGGTTTCCCCGATATGTATAATGCAGCGGGTCATGGATTCTAGAACTGGACGCGATTTTTCCAGTGCCTTAGCAGAACCGCCGACCATCATCGCCAAGGTTCCTTTATTGGCGCCTTCAACACCGCCGGATACGGGGGCATCAAGAAAATCGACGTGTTTTTCGGCAAGAAGGGCCGCGGCAAATTTGGCGGTTTCGCTGCTGACTGTAGACATATCAACAACAACGGAGCCGGCTTTGATGGTAGCTTCCAAGCTTTTTACCACTTCTAATACATCAGCATCCGCCGACACGCAGATCAAGGCAATATCAACATCCGCTGCCAGCTCTTCGATTTGACCATAAGAAAAAACATTTAATTCTTTGGCCAGGGCTTCTGCTTTAACTGAAGTTCGATTATAAACACCGGTCAGGTAGCTGGCTGCCGCAATATTTCTTGCCATGCCAATGCCCATCGCACCCAAACCGATAATGCCTGTTTTCATGTTTTTTCTCCGAATACTTTGTTTTATGCCTAAAAGAGAGTGAATTCTAATATAATGATTGCCAGTTGTTTTATTAATTTTTTTGGCTGGTTTTACTGACAGTTTTCCTCGTAAATCCAATCGAAGCCATCAGCACAGAAGTTTTAATCAGTTATCCCTTTTTTTATTATTACATGAGGCTACCCTAATGTTTGATCCTAAATCCCTTGATGATATTGCCAACCGTTTGGCAGGTGCGATTCCTCCCGGCTTGAATAACCTGAAAGATGATCTTGAAAAAAGCTTTCATGCCATTTTACAGGGAGCACTCAGCAAATTGGATCTGGTGACACGTGAAGAGTTTGAAGTGCAAAAACTGGTTTTGGCAAAAACCCGTTCAAAACTTGAAGACCTGGAAAAACGCGTCGCCCTGATGGAAACTCAAGTATTGAGTGAAGAAGAAAAGTAAACATATTACAACGCTAACTTTCCAGTCTAAAGAGTCGTGTCTCTAGCTGTTGTTTTTAGTCGCGGTCGCTCCGGTATAGAAGCGCCTTTGGTTACCGTTGAAGTTCATATTTCAAACGGGCTACCGTCGCTAAGCATTGTCGGCTTAGTCGAAACTGCTGTTAAAGAAAGCAAAGACCGTGTGCGGGGAGCGATTTTAACCTCGCGTTTTGAATTTCCCATGCAACGCATTACCATTAATATGGCGCCTGCTGATTTACCTAAAGAAGGCGGGCGATTTGATCTGGCAATTGCGTTGGGTATTTTGGCAGCTTCCGGCCAGATTCCGATGGCTCATTTGCATCATTACGAGTGTGTCGGCGAACTTTCGCTAGGGGGTGAATTACGGCCTATTCGGGGAATTTTACCGATTGCGATACAAGCCAGAAACAATCATCGCAAACTGATATTACCCAAAGAAAACACGGCTGAAGCGGCACTGGTTAAAGGCATAGAAATCATCCCTGCCACTCATTTACTAGATGTTTGTGCTCACTTGACCGGACGACATTTAATCGATATTGAATTTCAGCAGGAAGAGCAGCCTCATCAGGCTGCTGATATTGATTTTTCTGATGTCCATGGTCAGTACCATGTCAAAAGAGCGTTTGAAATAGCCGCTGCCGGTTCACATAATTTGATTATGCTTGGACCTCCAGGCACAGGTAAATCCATGATTGCCTGTCGCTTGCCGACTATTTTGCCGCAGATGACTGAGCAACAAGCCCAAGAATCTGCGGCCATTGCATCGATTAGCGATCAGGGACTTGATGTTGCCAACTGGCTAAAACCGCCATATCGAGCCCCGCATCATACCGCCTCGGCTGCGGCGCTGGTGGGTGGTGGCAGTAATCCAAGGCCCGGTGAAATATCACTGGCGCATAACGGGACTCTTTTTCTTGACGAACTCCCCGAATTTGATCGCAAGGTTCTTGAAGTATTGCGTGAGCCTTTAGAAACCGGTCATATCACGATTTCCCGCGCCGCCAGACAAGTCGATTTTCCGGCCAGGTTTCAGCTTATCGCCGCCATGAATCCGTGTCCTTGTGGCTATCTTGGCGATGCCTCGGGGCGTTGTCGCTGCACATCGGAACAAGTCATGCGTTACCGGGCAAGAGTTTCAGGGCCTTTGATGGATCGTATCGACATGCATCTAGAAGTGCCCAGAATTTCGCATGAAGTATTACGCAAAGGCTCACCGACCGGCGAAGAAAGCAGTGAAACGATCAGGGCGCGAGTCGTTGCAGCCAGGCATATCGCTTTAGGACGGTGTGGTAAGGCCAACTCGGCATTGACCGCAAAAGAAGTTAAACAGTATTGCGTGCTGTCTGATCAAAGTCACCAGATTTTAGAACAGGCTATGGAAAAATTTGGTTTGTCACATCGCGCGTATCACCGGATTTTGAAATTGGCACGCACCATTGCCGATCTTGCGCATTCTGAAAACATAGAAACCGTTCATTTGAGCGAAGCGATCAGCTACCGCAAACTGGATCGGAGTATTTAACAAGTTTAATTAAAGTTTTATAGAGGTGTGCCGTGTTAGCTGTAAAACAAGCAGCGCTTAATACAATAAGCAAACTACCTGAAGATACAGATATAGATGAGATTATGTATCAACTGTATGTCATCGACAAAATTCGGAAAGCACAACAAGCTGTCCAGTTAAAACAAGTATTAAGTAGCGAAGATCTAAAGCGGGAAATTGATTTATGGTGATTTGGTCTGAAATCGCCAAAGTTGATCTTCGTGCCATTTATGATTTATTCCCAACGATTCACGATATTACGCAAAAAAAGTTGTTCAAGATATTAGGGATAAGGCTGATATCTTATGTGCATTGCCCGACTTGGGACGCACAGTGCCGGAAATGGATGATAAAAATATACGAGAGATATCACTCTACTCTTATCGTATTATTTACGAATTAAAAAATGACCACGTTTATATTTTAACCATCGTGCATAAACGACGAAATTTACAGAGCTAGAAGATTAAATCTTATCTATAAAAATATGTTTTAACCCATTAATGTCCAAATTAAACCCCCAACAACAAGCCGCTGTTAAAGCGATAGATCATCCCTTATTGGTACTGGCCGGAGCCGGCAGTGGCAAGACGCGGGTGATTACCGAAAAAATTGCTTATCTGGTCAAACAGGGTTTACCTGCACGACATATTGCTGCGGTGACTTTCACCAATAAAGCGGCACGCGAAATGAAAAGCCGCGTGTCCAAATTGCTGGATGACAAGCAACAGCGGGGCCTGCGCGTTTCAACCTTCCACTCTTTGGGACTGGATATACTGCGTGCGGAATCCAAAACGCTGGGCTATAAATCCGGACTTACTTTATTTGATGAGCAAGATAAGCATACGCTGCTACGCAACTTGATCAGTCACGGCGCCAAGGATTGTGATATTGATAATATTGATAGCTACGCCCGTCAAATCGGGCAATGGAAAAATGCCTTTGTTACCCCGGAACAGTCTTTGACAATAGCCTCGGCCAGCGAATACCCTGCTGCCCATCTTTATAACGACTACACCCGCAGCTTAAAAGCCTATAACGCAGTCGATTTTGATGATCTGATTTTATTGCCGGTGTTGCTTTTTCAGCAACATCCGGCCATTCTCGAAAAGTGGCAAAACAAGATTCGCTATTTACTGGTCGATGAATATCAGGACACCAATATTACCCAATATCAGTTGGTGCGCTTAATCGCCGGTAATTTGGGCCGGTTTACCGTGGTTGGCGATGATGATCAATCGATTTATGCCTGGCGCGGTGCGCAACCTGAGAATCTGGCGCAATTGCAAAAAGACTATGCACGTCTGGAAGTCATCAAACTGGAGCAAAATTATCGTTCAACAGGACGTATTCTTAAGGTTGCTAACCAGTTGATTGCCAACAATCCTCATGCCTTTGAAAAACGTCTTTGGAGCGAGCTGGGTTATGGAGATCCTTTGCGGGTTTTGAGCCACAAGGATGAGCTGATTGAGGCCCAGCAAATCGTCTCTGAAATAATTCACCATAAATTTAGAACCGGCAGCAATTATCAGGATTATGCGATTTTGTATCGCGGTAATCATCAGTCCCGTTTGTTTGAAAAAGGACTTAGGGAAAACAATATCCCTTACTTCATCAGTGGCAGCACCTCGTTTTTTGCGTATTCAGAAATCAAGGATGTGCTCGGCTATCTGCGCTTGTTTGTTAATCAGGATGACGATGCGGCATTTTTGCGCGTGATTAATACCCCAAAACGTGAAATCGGACCTACTACGTTGGAAAAGCTCGGGGCTTATGCCAATGAACGCCATATCAGCCTGTTTGCCGCCAGCACCGAATTGGGCCTGGCGCAAAAACTGCCCGATAAAGCCATGCACCGGCTGGGCAAGTTTCGCGATTGGGTGATTGATACCGCAGACCGTATCGAACAGGGTGATACCTTCACGGTTATCGAACAATTTATCGATCAAATCGGCTATTCCCAGTATTTAAAAGAAGAATCAAAAACCAAGGAAGCTGCCGACCGTAAAATAAAAAATGTCTACGAGTTAATTGAATGGCTAAAGCGCATTGCCGATAAACAGACCGACGGTCAAAAGCCACTGGCTGAAATTGTCGCCAAGATTATGCTCATGGATATACTGGAGCGCAGCCAGGAAGACGAGGCTAATGACCAGGTCAGTTTAATGACGCTGCATGCAGCAAAAGGGCTGGAGTTTCCGCATGTATTTTTAATTGGTATAGAAGAAAATATCCTGCCGCACCAAAACAGTATCGAAACCGATAATATAGAAGAAGAGCGTCGCCTGGCTTACGTCGGCATTACAAGGGCCCAGCGCACGTGCACTTTTAGCTACTGTACCCACCGAAAACGTTATGGTGAAATTGCCGAATGCGAGCCCAGCCGTTTTTTAAGTGAATTGCCTTCCGATGATCTGGAATGGGTCAATAAAAAACAGCTGGCTCCGGAAGTTATCAAGGAAAGAGGTAAGGCGAGTCTGGCGCATCTGAAAACGATGCTGACGTAATTCTGAGTGCAGTTGAGCGACGCATAAAAACGGAATTGCCCAGATGATCAGGCGGATAACATTGATTATTTTAAGCGCCATTTAGTAATGCTGACAATCTCGCGAAATACAATGTTAACCGCTGACTAAATGCTTTTTGCGTCCTGCGGAAAACGCGGTGGATTTGGCTTTATAAAAAAGATTTAGGACAAAAAATTCTTAATGCGCCATGTCGTGGTGCCATTTCGGCATCATAATAATGCAGTTGGGGTTGAGGCCCTGATTTTTCAATGTATCGATAGTGGCGACGACTTGCTGTTTATTCAGGTCAACGACGCTGATTGAGCCATCACTCATTTGTGGCAAATTTAAAAAACTGTTTTGTACAAACGCATACTGCTCATCAGGTGAAAGCACGACATGGTGAGCGCCGCCGGCTGTAGGTATGGCCTTTAATAACTTTGGTTGTTGCTCTGGCTGACTGATGTCGAAAATATCAAAAAAACCCGGATTAGCCGTGGTGATATACATGCGATCATGCTTGTCATTGAAATAGATTTCCAGAGGAACGCCTTGTTTAATGGAATTAAAGTCAAAAACTTGCTCGAAATTAAAGCTTTTGTTAACCGCACTCCAGGTTCCTGTCCAAAGCTCACCGCCAAACATTGTGTTAATGTAAGCCATCGGCGGATTCGATTCGGGCAGAAAGACCGCTTCTACCGGTGAAACGCCTGATGGAGATGGTTTGTCAGTTAATTTATGGCTGGATAACACTTTGCCAGTGGAAGCTTCGATAACCGTGACCGTTTCGCCTGCATCCCCCAAATCTGAAGGTCGTACGGTGCTGGTAACGATCAATCTGTCTATGCTGTCGTTCAAGCTAATGCCATGTGGATAACGAATAAAGGCATCTTTGGAATCAGAGGCGATAACTTTAAGTTGTTTGTCGGTTTGTGCGTCACCGACAATCACGTTACTGGAACCCATACAGGTCAAATACCAGGTTTTGTTGTCCTTTGAAAAAACAACGTCTTCACCAACGACACAATCAGGTACATTAATCTTTTTCGGATGGAAAGGAACGTGAGTCATGTCCATAACATGCAGCGGGCCATTTCCTAAAGCGGTTATGTAGGCTTTGCTCATATCTTTGTTATAAAAAATATGATGGGCGACCAGGTCGGTGGGCAATGGAATGTCATTAAGGATTTTGGCGAAATTTTTCGAGGTCGGATCAACGTCGATAATGGCTATGCCTTCGCGTCTGGGTGTTTGGTTGGGCTTGCTTTCATAATTAACCATAGCCAGTATTTCTGCATAAGCCATTATCGGACTCAGCAACGCTGTACAAACAAGAACTGAGCGGGTCGCTTTTAAGAAGTTATTTGATTTCATCGTAGTCTTTTATTATTAGTTGGTTGGCGATGTTCTGCGGGTGTTATATGGGGGCGAATTTATCCGCCCCTGGCGATGAACAGGCTCAGCCTTCCGCAGTTGTTGGGTCAATAATGGTTTTAACTTCAGAAACGCGATTTGCTGGAAAGCCACCCTGTTCGGCATGTGCTCTGACGGTGGCTTCATCCTGTGCAATATAAACGCAATAAACTTTGTCATCAGTCACGTAGCTTTCAATCCATTGAATGGATGGCCCCATTGCGCTAAGTACACCACAGGATTTTTGCGAAATACCTTGCAGATCTTGACTTGTTAAAGCGCCGGCGCCGGGAATTTCGCGTTCGATAATATATTTTGGCATGTGTGTGTCTCCTGGTTAATTATAAAAATGCTGCTACAGTTTTTTAAATATGATACAAAATCATGCTTTAAAAAAATCTCCTAATAAGTCTCGGCAACACTGTTTTAGTGGTGCGGATGACTTTTCAATTTTCATTCTTAATAAGGCTCCTTGCCAGGCATTGACAAGAAGATCGGCCATATATTCAGCCGATTTGTCGGTTCTTATCGTGCCTTGTTGTTGCGCCTTTGCAAGGCCTGATTTTAAGGAATCCCGATATCGGTTCAGCGCAGCTTGCAGGGATTTTTGGCAAAGATCACTGGTGTCACCAATTTCGCCCATCAAATTACCCAGCAAACAGCCGCCTTTGAATTCGGCTTGCTCAAGTTCGGTTATGGCGTCATTGAAATAGTCGTTTAGACCAGCCAATGCGTCGCCTTGAGATTTTTGCAAATGCGCAGCCTGTTTTGTGATAAACGGTTCAATATAGTGCCGAATGACTTCGGCACCAAAATGTTCTTTGCTATCGAAGTAGTTATAGAACGAACCTTTGGGGATTTTTACGGCATCCAGGATCGCTTTCAGTCCGGTACCATGGTAGCCTTGCTCCATTAATAAGGTTACACCCTCATTTAATAGGTTTTCACGGTTAATTTGTTTTTTTGTAGTCTTTATCATCACGTAATAATACGACCGGTTGTCTCATATTGTCAAAAAATTATTTATTATTTATTTTTTACGTTATGCCAGACATTGGCTATGGCTTGAGTTATTAAGTGCTAATGACTTAAATTCCTCCTGCAAAGCCTAACTGTCCCCATGCCTCGTAGCTAACAATCGCCACTGTATTGGATAAATTCATACTTCGATTGTTTGCTCTCATAGGGATTCGTAACTGATGGTTCAAATCAATAGACTTATGGACATATTCCGGAAGTCCGGCAGTTTCAGAGCCGAATAATAAAACATCGCCAGCTTGATATTCAATTTGATTGAACAAGCGAGTGGCTTTGGTCGTTAAAGCTAAAATTCTATGCCCCTGCATAGATTCTAAAAAATCGTCGTAATTTGAGTGTCGACTAATGTTTGCCAGATCAAAATAATCAAGTCCTGAGCGCCTCAAATTTTTTTCTTCTAGGTCAAACCCCAAGGGCTCGATTAGATGTAAATGGCAGCCGTTATTCGCCGTTAGTCGAATAATGTTTCCGGTATTTTGAGGGATTTTTGGCTCAAAAAGAGCAATATTAAACATGAGTTATGTGTTTGGCAGTGGTGTTTTAATTAACTTTGATAACTCGATTTACATTTTAACGATTTATATAATTCAATCAGTTAAAAGATAAAAGATAAAAGATAAAAGATGAAAGATGAAAACGACACAATATCCAAACTTAAAAACTTTTAGGAATTTACATATTAAAATATTCGGACTTTGTATTATTGAAAATAAACAAGATGTTTAGTTAAACATACGCCAGAAGCTGCGTCTTGATTATTGAAAGAAAGATTTGTTTAAGGTGGGGTAATTTGAATATTGTGCCTAAAGACATATATCCAAAAATTGAAGATAAAAAACACCCCCCGTCAAAGGGCGGGGGGTATTAATTTTAGTTGCCTACGTTACCAGTGTTGTTGCTGGTTTTTTTAGCATCAATTTTTGAGAATACTTCAGCGTTGCTTTGAGCAACAGCGCCACTTTGTAAATGTTTAGTTTCGTCTTGTTTCAACAATACAACCAATACAATAACAGCAGCAATCGCAACACCAGCAATCAACCATGTGTTGTCTTTTTCTTGTTCTTCAGCCATTTTAAAATCCTCGAAATGTTTATATTATAGTTATTAATTATTTTATTCCCTTTCCTCAAAGGGAGCAGCTCAAAAATTGCTTTATCGTGCTGCTTTGTCGAAGTCAGTAACAAACGACAGGTACTTTTTATCATGAGATAAGCGATAGTGTCAAAGCTATAAAGAAAAAAAAGATCTGAGTGATAAGAAGATTTAGTGCTTAACTCATCGCTTGTGATTTAATAAAAAAACGCAAAAAACAATATAACCTGTTGAATTAAATGTTTATTTTTCATGTGTAATCAGGTGATATTTTAGGGAAAATCCTAACTAATTTGTGGGGCCATCTTCTTTTTTATTGCAAGAAAGAGCGTGAGATCTCGGCCGCAGTTGCCGAACCTGAACCTAAGCTGAATATTTTAGGAAAAAATCATAAAAAACAACCTTAATGCGGTTTTTTCTCACTGATTGTTGTCTCATTCTTTGACTGGCTTTTTATCAAGTTTTCTTTGCAATGTGCGCCTGTGCATATTTAAAGCTCTGGCAGCGGCAGAAATATTTCCGTCATTCTGCATGAGTACTTTTTGTAGATGTTCCCATTCCAAGCGCTTTACTGACAGGGGATTTTCACTAATTGATACCGATGAGTCTCCTTCATTTTTATGCAGCGCATTAGCAATTTCATCAGCATTAGCTGGCTTGGTTAAATAATGGGTTGCTCCTAGTTTTATGGCTTCAACGGCAGTAGCGATACTCGCAAAGCCGGTTAACATTACGCAAATGGTGTTGTCATCTAAAGAAATCAGTTTTTTCACAAGTTCCAGGCCGGATTCATGGCCAATACGTAAATCAATCACAGCGTATTCGGGTATGTGGCGTTCAGCAAAGGCAATTCCGGTCTTTACGTCATTAGCAACCAGTACCTCATAATTTCTCTTTTCTAATGCGCTCTTTAGAACCTTGCAAAACGTAATATCATCATCCACCAGCAACAACTGTGGCTTATCAATTTCCTGAGGTATCATCATTTTTCTCTGTGTTTAAAAGTGGCAGAGAGATTTCAACACTCGCCCCACCTGATTCATTGTTATAAAGTTTAATTTTTCCGCCTAATCGATTGATTGTGGAATAGGCTAAAAACAAGCCTACGCCCAAGCCACGTTTTTTGCTGACAACGGGTTGTTTGCCGGCAAAATCGATTAATTCAGGTGGGAGACCCGGCCCGAAATCCCTGATTCTGATAATAGCATGCTCCACATCCCAAAAGGCGTGAAACTCAACGCCTTTATCCGGTGGAGACGCTTCAGCGGCATTATTTAAAATATTGATTATTGAATGAGTCAATGTAAGTTCAGCAAGTATTTTGGCTTGCATTGCAACATTCGGATTAATAAAAAAATTTAACTTTGCAGTTGATTTATGAATACGCCACTGAGTGATGACCTCATCAATATAATCGGTCAGAAGCATCGCGCTACCCGACTCAGCCCTCATTTCACCTGCAGAAGCTGACATTACTGATAACGCTGTTTTACAACGGTCAACCTGTTGCTGCATGATCAACAGTTTTTCGTGCAAATCATGAAAACGATGGCTAGGATAATCTTGTTCAAGCTCATGAGTCACTATAGCTATAGTCCCTAATGGCGTCCCCATATCGTGCGCTGCGCTGGCGGCTAAAGTTCCAAGGGCGACAACACGTTCATCTCTTAAAGCGTTTTCTCGAGCCTCAGCCAGGTTTCGTTCCTGAGCTTTAAGTGTTTTGGCTAGCTCAACTACAAAAAATGCCACTAGCCCCGCGCTGAATACAAAGCCGAACCACATGCCAAATATATGAAGGTTAAAGTAATGGCTGTCGTTCATGGCGTGAATATGCTGCATCAGCTCAAGATTTTTAGTGTCGGAATATAGCCTTTGCGGATCGGGCATGTGAGGTTCAATCGAGGGCAATGGCACATTATAAGCCATCAAAGCGGTATACATGGACGTGGTTAAAATCACCATATACCAGGCATAAGATTGATGCAGCATGATTGCTGTAATGATGAGTGGTAACAAAAAGACCCAGGTGATTGGGTTTGACGCTCCACCAGTCAGGTATAGCAGTGCGGTAATTGCAAAAACATCGATGACCAGTTGAGAAAAAATCTCCAGCTCAGTTACAGGATCTTCTGTTTCCAAGCGAATTGAAGTATATATATTAACAATACCTATAGACAATATGACGAGCCAGAGTTGCTGCTCAGGAAGGCGAATATTAAGTCCATATACAGACAGTACAATCAGTATGACTTCGCTGAGTATCATCAGATTTCTGAGAATAAACAACCATCTCAGGTTTTGTCGTGCAGAAAACTCTGATCTTGGAGCGGCATGTGAGAGCATTTGAATAATTATGGTAGGTTGCAATAATAGCCTGAAACTCGATCAAGCTGATGGAGGGATTTTGAATAAAAATCAAAGAGTACAAAACTGCGACAATATGTCACATTTTATATGCTCTTGGTTGTTGGTATTATAAACCAACTTTTAAGGGTCTAGCAGGGCCCCATAGCTGAAAAGTTGCGCAGTATCCTTCCTAAATATTCTATAAGGCGGTTTTTTTAACCGCCTTTTTTTTGTCTTTTATTTTAAAAAGCTACCCCTAGTCCACCTAAACCACAGTATCCCATAGGATTTTTTGCCAGGTATTGTTGA
Source organism: uncultured Methylobacter sp. (assembly GCA_903832775.1). Lineage (GTDB taxonomy): Bacteria > Pseudomonadota > Gammaproteobacteria > Methylococcales > Methylomonadaceae > Methylobacter_A. Next base: position 16,763 of record CAILCX010000211.1, read on the forward strand.
TGCATATCTTCGGCATAGTAAAACTCGGTTGCCGGAATTATCTCCGTAGTTATTGCCTGATTAAAGCCTGCCTTAATCAATTGCTGATGGTAGTGTTCTTTTGATTCAAGTGCCTCATCATATTGCCCTTGGTTATAGATATAAATTCCGGAGCGGTATTGCGTACCCTTGTCATTGCCTTGTGCCATGCCTTGGGTCGGATTATGAGATTGCCAAAAAAGTTGGAGTAATTTTTTGTACGAAACAATTGCTGGGTCGTACACGACAAAGACAACTTCATTATGCCCGGTTAAACCGGTGCATAATTCTTCGTAAGTCGGATTAGGCGTATAACCTCCGATATAACCGACTGCGGTGCTATAAACACCTTCGCATTGCCAGAACTTTCTTTCCGCTCCCCAGAAACAGCCCAATCCAAATATAGCCCGCTCCAGATTTTCAGGAAAAGGCGCCAAGAGTGTATTGCCGGATAAATAATGCCGGTTTGTTAACGGCATTGGCGTATGTCGACCAGGCAGCGCTTCTTTAGGGGAAGGTAAGGTCAATTTTTTAGATGAAAAAAGCATGGTCTGTGGTATTTTTATGTAACTGAATGAAAAGAAATTATGATCTTCATCATCGTGAAATCATAAATTTTATAACTTTTAACTGGAAACACATGATAGAGCAAGATTTATTACGCCGTTTTTTATTTGAAGAATTGGGGGTTCGAGGAGAATGGGTCAAATTAACTTCCAGCTGGCAGGCGGCAAAAGTTCATCAGCGTGGATCAGAAAACATCCAGCAACAGTTGGGGCAGGCGTTAGCGGCTGTCGTTATGTTGTCGGCTGGCGTTAAGTTCAATGGTTCGATGATTCTTCAGGCTCAAGGTGATGGTGATATTAAAACCTTGGTTGCGCAGGCAACCGATCAGCAAAAAATAAGAGGCTTGGTAAGAGGTAAAGAAAATGTTGTTGCGGGGTCTTTAGAGGATATGTATGGGCAGGGTCGACTGGTTTTAACCATAGAGTCAGGATCAGGTTCACCTTATCAGGGAATCGTTCCGCTCCAGGGTGATAATTTGGCGGCTGCACTGGAAACTTATTTTAGTCAATCGGAGCAGCTTAAAACTCGCTTATGGCTCTTTGCCAATGAAACCCAGGCTGTTGGATTGTTATTGCAGGAGTTACCAGTGCAGGAGGGCTATGAAGCTGATTGGGAACATATCGAGATCCTGGCAAACACTGTCACTGAGCAGGAGTTGTTTGATCTGGATTGTGAGCAATTATTATATCTCTTGTTCAATCAGGAAAAAGTCAGGGTGTTTGACCCGGAACCGGTTGAATATAACTGCGCGTGTTCTCGCGTAAACATTGAAAAAATGTTGTTCGCCATGGGAAAGGATGAATTGGAAGATATTTTGGTTGAGCGGGGCGTCATTGAAATAAACTGTGAGTTTTGTAACGAACATTACCATTTTGATAAAATTGATGTAGAGAATATTCTGGATCAGAAAAACCTTATCAATAACTCCAACACTCGGCATTAGAAAAATTATGCAAACCGGAATTATTAAGTCTAGTCTTCGAATTTTATTGCTAATGGTTGTAACGTGCTCTTTATCGGGGTGTATGTATTGGATTCGAGCTTATCAAGTTTATTTGCAGATGGATGACTTTGATCGTCATTTTGCCATTCTGTCCAGTGACGAATTTACTCTTCGCTTCAAGGACCCAATTCTTTACAGTCAGGATTTTGTTTCCCTGTCGCGTCTCTATGCGAGTCAAGATGACCTGACTGCGGACGGTAGACGTTGGCGATATTGGTTTAGGAAAGTTGATGGGAACAATAAATTAATCCAGCCTGAAGTTAAATTTTATTCGGATTTAAATTTTAATAAAGAAAATCAGTTGATTGCCTGGTCATTTTCGTCATTGTTTTTGGCCATTGCTCCACCCAAGTTTCTGGAGGTTTCGTTGCGCTCCATCGGTGGGGCGGAAATAGACAAAGAAAAACAACAGCTTAAGGCTAATACGGCTTTATTGGAAAAAATATCAGATGCATTGCCCAAAAAATCGGCGATTCTCGCACAACTGGGCGAACCTTTTGAAATACAGGATGAGCCTGAGCAGGAAGTGTATGTCTACCGATTTCTTTTGGAAACAAATCATATAGATCTTGGCTATGAGGATCGGGCCTTAAATGAAGTTAAGATTACTTTTGACAAGAAAAATCAGGAGCTTATTAAAATGGGCGGGCGCTTTGCTGGTCTAAAGGTTTCAATTGATTATCGTAATCTTCAGAGTGAAGCGCCTGATTTATCAAGTCGATAAGCATAAAAAAGGCTTAGACAAATGTCTAAGCCTTTTGGTTCAGAACGCCAGGCGTTATGATTTACAGCTTATCAGAGTTTTTATCCAGATACTCTGCAACACCTGCCGGGCTTGCATTCATTCCTGCATCGCCTTTGTTCCAGCCAGCTGGGCATACTTCGCCATGCTCTTCGTGGAACTGTAGGGCGTCAATCATGCGTAACAATTCGTCCATGTCACGACCTAAAGGGAGATCATTAACAACTTGATGACGGACTTTACCAGTGCGGTCTATAAGGAAAGTACCACGATAAGCAACAGCAGGAACATCTGCTTCTACATCATAATCTTTGCAAATAGAGTGAGAAATATCTGCAGCCATGGTATAACGTACTTGGCCAATACCGCCTTGATTGATAGGAGTATTACGCCAAGCGTTATGAGTAAAATGAGAGTCTATAGAAACGGCAATGACTTCAACATTTCGGCTTTTAAATTCATCCATACGGTGATCTAAGGCGATCAGCTCACTTGGACATACAAAGGTAAAATCTAGCGGGTAGAAAAATACAACCGCATATTTTCCGTTTGTTGCCTCAGAAAAGCTGAATGAATCTACTATTTGACCATCGCCCAAAACAGCTGGAACTGTAAAATCAGGTGCTTGTTTACCGACTAATACGCTCATTGATTGTCTCCAATAATATATTTAAAAAACAAAAGATTGTGATCTTGGTGTTAGCCATTTAAAGTAGTGGCCTGGGGGAATTGTACACTAGGTTGGTTGGTAATTGGAGTGTGTTGTTATTTTCAGCTTGATTTAATTTTTTTGTTAGGCATAATTTGTCGTCAATAGCTTACAAAAACTCAAAAGATTCATTCCAATTAGGTATATTTGAAGCTAGTCGGCCTATCTTGGCTGTTAAATTCAATTGGTTTTTCGTTTGATGAGGTTTTTATTATGGCAAAAAATAAACATATTACTGAGCCCGATGTTTTCGGTTATCAGGTTCGTATCGTAAGGCGCGGCAAAGAAAGTAGCCGTTATTTTTCACATAAATTGTGGGGCAACAAAGGTAAATCCTTAAAGGCAGCCTTGACTTGGCGTGATCAAATGCTGATTGTGCTAAAGGGTAGCAAAACACGGTTTCTTAAACCGCCTAAAAATAAAACGACTACGGGTGTCACCGGAGTTTCCAGAACCATCAAGTATGATCACCGTAAAGACAAGAGTTATCTCTGTTACACGGTTTTTTGGGTCAATAACTGTAAATCAAGAAATAAAACTTTTCAGGTTGGCAATGTTGATAAGGTTACGGCAGATGATGAGTTACATGCATTCCGTACGGCCAAACTGTTCAGAAGTTGTTATGAATTTTCTATTGACAACGATCTTGAGTTTTATGACGATAAATTTATTGGCTGGAAGAAAACGCGGTTATACGAGAACGAGCATTTAAACGCGGTCGCTGTTTAAATTCAAAAAAACACGTGTATGTTTGGTTTGATCTGTTTCTTCAACCAAAAACACTTTAAAAACCACGGAGAAAAATCATTTCTCCGTGGTTTTTTTGACTATTGTTTAATGGTAACGAATGCTATTTTAGCGATGCCTGCATGTTGAACGGAGGCCATTACCTCGGCAACCTTTGAATAAACAACATCCTGATCTGCATACAAATGTAGGCCAATTTCAGGCTTTCTTTGCAGCTCGCCCTTTAATGCTGTTTCCAGGGCTTCAAGGCTTGCAATCGGTAATTTATTCAGCGTAATAACACCTTGCGCATCAATACCAAGTTGCAAAGGTTGTTCCTTAATATCTGCAGTGGTCTCGGCTGTTTTAGGCAAGGTTACGTGCACTGACTGTGTTAGTAAGGGTGCGGTCACCAGCAAGATAATTACCAAGACCAGCATCACATCGACCAGCGGCGTGACGTTAATGTCCGCCATTGCTCCGTCGTCTTCAGACTGTGGTTTAAAGGCCATGTTTATTCCTTAACGTTGGCATTCGCACTTGACGCGATATGCATAAAACTGACAACAAAATTCTCCAAGCCGGCGCGCTGCTGTTTGGAGCGGCGTAAGAAAAAGTTATAGGCCAGTACGGCCGGAACTGCAACTGCAATACCGATTGCAGTTGCGACCAAGGCGTCGCCAATAGGTCCGGCGACGACGTCCAGACTGGTAGAGCCGCTGGCAGTAATTTCATGCATGGCATGCATAATGCCCAGCACCGTACCAAATAGGCCAACGAATGGAGAAGTACTACCGATACTAGCCAACAGCGTAAGGCCGCTTTCCATTTTGTGTTGCTCTTGCTGCATTTGTACCAGTAATGAATGCTCAAGCAATTCTTCTGGAATACCGCGATATTTAAGGCTTTTCCCGGCAAACTGCTGGCTTTCGCTCATCCAGGCAAAACCTTGTTGGGCAATTCGGGCTTGAGGGCCTTTAGATACTTCTAAGGGCAGCGTCTTTGCCTGTTCCAGATTTTCAGCGTCCCAAAATGCCTTGGTAAAGCTCCGGTTATAATAACTGTTCTTGGTAAACTGCCAGATCTTGAAAAGAATCACCGTCCATGTGGCTATAGAAAAAACCAGCAAAGTGTACAAAGTACCGTCGATAATAACGGTCGGTGAAATATGATTGGGCATTCCCTTCTCCTTGATTATAAAAACTAAAAATTAAATTCATGGTTGTGTAACCTTGAGTTGGTTACTGTTTATCGCGTTAATTTAAATTGCAGTGTTTGCACCGCGCGTTGTTCAACAGCGACACCGTTAACTATTTTTTCTTTAAATTTCCATTGATTAATCGCATTCAGCGCCGCCTCATCAAAAATTTCGGCAGGTTCTGCCTCAATAACCACAGCATCATCAACGTTACCGCTGGTAGTAATGGTAAATTCGATTCTAACCCAACCCTCAATGTGGCGATTTGCGGCACGCATTGGATATTTCGGTGGAACGCGTTCCAATGGAATAACACCCGTACTGATTTTAGGCTCACTACTAACCACCGCAGGAGTTGGTCGACTTACCGGCTGCGAAACTGAAACTGGCGCCGGGATAGCGACGGGCGTTTCCACGACCGGCTGTGGCTTGGCTAAATCAGCCTGCTTTGGCAGCGCTACCTGCTTGGGAATAACCGGTATTTTTTTCTTGACCGGCGGTTTTACCGGTTCCTTTTTCGGCGGCTCAGGTTTGGGAGGTTCAGGTTTGGGTGGTGCAGGAGGCGTCACTTCGGCTTTTTGCCCCGGCATTGATACCATTGACACTTCCATGATCACCAGTTCTGGCTTTTTGTTGGTATCGGCGGGTTTTAACAGCCAAATAGCCAGCCATCCATGTAATAGCACCACTAAAGTCAATAGCAATCCGGCCATAAAGCGGGAGCGCTCATGGCCGGTTAACACGGTAAAGGGGGATTTATTTTTCTGCACTAACTGGTTTTCCTCATTTCCCGAACAGTTCAAATTCATGCCATGTTCGTGACGGTTAAATGAAAACACGGGAACTATTACTTTAATTAAACATCGAATGTATTTCATTTCGGACAGTATTAGTTATTCGACTAATTTTAACTGAAAAGCCTGTTGTTGCGTTTTCCAGGAAAGATAAAACTTGCCGTTATCACCGATCAGAAAAGGCTGGTCGCCAGATTGTGCCGTTTGAGCTATTGACTCTGGTTCGGACCAGCTTTTACCATCATCAGCAGATTTCATCAATTTTATGACATTGTTAGTGCCGTCAAATTCCTGCCAAACCACTCTGACCTGCGAACCTAAAGCCAGCACATGCGGATGACTTGCACCCTCATTACCAAACTTAAGTTGCTCGGAAAAATGTTGTCCGGAATCGGTCGAATAAGCATAAAACAGACCTTGACGAGTAGGCGAGTTACTAAACCAGACTTCGTGATAAATGCCGGAGGCCGAAATTGACAGACCCGGACCGTGATGTGGGCAGGCGTCGATTTTCCAGTTGTCCTGGCCAACACGCTGGGTATCGCCGGGTGTATTCCAGTCATTAAACTTAACCAGCGCATGATCGCGTATATCGCCGTCAAAAACATGTCGCCAGGAGATAACGGGCGTGTTGTCAGGCGCTATGTCGGTAGCCAGTCGGCAGCACTCACAAGTATGGGTAGCGATTCTTTGATTAGGATAAAAGTGAGCGCCTCCATCTTTAGACCAGGTGTAATACAAGGATAAACCTTTAAATTCATGGCCGGCTTTTTTTTCCGCTTCAATGTCACGCGCATCGAGCCAGGCAATAAATATTTCGCCGTTTTTACCGATGGCCATGCTATCGAAGCGGTGACGAATTATTTCCACATTGTCGTTGACGGTAACTGGTTCAGAAAAGTGTTTGCCTCCGTCAGTAGAGTGGCTAAAGCGAACATAAGTACTGCGTTTTTTATCCAGGGTCAGTACCCAAGTTAAATAAATATTACCCTGTGCGTCCAGCTTCACTTTAGGACGGCTTTCGCCATCAGCAGCAATTGCTTCAGGTTTTGAGTTGATCAATACGGGCGTAGAAAAGCTAATGCCTTTATCTTTGGACGATTGTACATAAAGGCGATCATTGTTTGCCCAGGTAATCCATACAACCCCCTGGTTGTCGAAGGCAGAACTAATCGTATCAGCGCATAGATTTACAGGTAATGCTTTTGGATCTGCGCAAATACCTGTTTTTTCGGGCACATGATGATGCCCCTGCGCTTGCTTGCCATCGACAGTTGGTTTTACCGTCGCGTCATTTGCACATCCTGATGCTGCCAGTGATGCAATAAATAGGAAAGAGCTTAAGATTTTCATGAATTAAGTCGAGTAAAGGATAAAAATATAGATGTTGCCACAAATAATGCCCATCTATGTGTGTGACAGAAATTGATATTGATATTATTGTAATAACTGCACTAGTTCTCTGCCGGCGTTGTTTCTGTCATCAAGGCTCAAAGCAATATGTTGGTGTCAAGAATAACGCACATAAATTTTTTAAGGCGTTTCATGGTTATTCCCGGAACTAACTTCGCGAACGGAATCGTCAATCATCCTTTGTATCATTATCGCTGAAATATCCTGATTGCGATTTTTAATAATTTGCACTGTTCGATTCAATATGCACCAACGTACGGTATCATCAATAAATTTGAATAAATCGTCTTTTTTTATACCTTGGATACTTAGAAATTCAAGTGACGAAAGGTAATTTTAGGGGGAGCTTTGATTTTTCAGTGCATTGTTTTGTTTATTAATTAGCCTCCCAAGCGGCATAAACGTTTAGCCGCAATATATCGTTTCTCTCGTTCATGTACAACGGACTTTGGATAAAAAATATCTTATCTAAAATAGCAAAGCCCGTTTAAAGCAAAAAAGCCGGACTTTCATAAAAAGCCAGGCTTTTTGTTTCTTTGTGTAAATAGATCTTTTCTATTTTATTTTTGAGTTACGTTTAGTGATTAATAGTTTTGCTTAACGATCCTAGTTGATGCAATTTATCAGGACCAAATGCCAACTAAAAATGGCTAGAAATCAAGTTTAAATCCACCTAAGATGCTACGTGGCATACCCATTACTGCAGGACTGGAGCTTGATCCATCATTATTACTAGCGATGTATGTGCTATTACTAATATTTTGTGCATTCACATAAAGCTCAATATTCTTAGTTGCTTTGTAACTCAAATGTGCATCAGCAGTAGTCGCTGCTTCGTTAATATTTTGTGAGCTAGTGACTACCGTGCCAGTAAAATATTTAGGCCAGGTTTTTATTATCCACCCGAACTGTAAGGTGGGCATTATATTCCAACTACCTCCGGTGGTGATCATTACTGACGGGACATCTTTCAGTTGCTTGCCGATTATTATTAATGGAGCTCCACCTGCTATGGCTTTATTGTTCAGTCCAGTAAAGAAACTGTTAAAAGATGATGCGTAGGCATGTGTATTAACTATGCTAGCATTCAGTGTTAATGTATCCAGTGCTTTCCACTCAGCGAAGGCTTCAAGTCCTTCAGTTGTCGCATCACCAACATTATAATTTTTATTAATTTTAGTAGTCCCTGATGCAAGACCTACTCTATCGACATCAGTGCAAGTTGGAGCGGTACCGCCACAAATACCGACAGAATTAATGAAATTACTTATCTCGTTATGATAGGCAGTAAATTTGATTTTTACCTGATTGCTAGTGAAATCAATCCCGGCTTCTTGGCCAAAGTTGGATTCTGGTGTCAATGCAGTATTTCCAAGTGTTGCCGAGGAGGCACTTGCAAAAGATCTAAAGAGTTGATTCATACCTGGTGCAGCAAAGTTTCTATAGGCCGCTGCGCGAAGATCAATGCCGTTGTTAAATGAGTATTTAAGACCCAATCGGGGATCAATCTGATTAAAATACTGATCGGGAGTTGGTACTGGCGTTGTTTTGCCTGTGGCGACAGAATGAACGCTGCTATTTCCTAAAACGGATTGCCACAAATCTTCTCTTACGCCTAAAGTAACATCTAGCGGAATGCCCTTCGGACGGTAAGTTGCCTGGGCAAATACACCTTCAAATACATTTTGACCGGCCATATCAAGTGTAGCAAATTGGGTTGCTGAATTATAACGAATTGTATTCGCTCCACTACCCGTTGCTGCTTTCTGTTGATATAGATTGTTACTATCTTCCGTAGTTACACCACGGGCATCTACGCCTAATTTTATATTGTCCAATGAACCCCAGTCACCCAACTTTAACTGATCTTCAATATAACCGCTGATACCGTAAGACTGATAATTCATAGACTCAAGCTGACCTGATATTACTCCGGAGCCCGCAACATTTTGACCGGTTTGTAAATTTGGGGTTAATGTGGTGTTGCCTCTATTTATTGGGATTAAAGCACCGTTTGCTTTATCCATCATTGAGTAATTAAAAAAGCTAGCGAGGTTGATACTGCCAGTATCAGAATAATTGATTTGGCCTCCGCTACGCATATCGTACTTATACCATTCGTTATGGGCGCTCGCATAGTTGGTATGGTCCTGGAGCAGTTCATGCCCGCTTAACTTGACAAAGAATTTCGAAGTATCCGTGGGGTTAAAGTAGGTTGATAGAAGCGCGTTATGAGTTCGCGTATCGCCGCTAGTCAAATTAGGTGATAAGGCGGCAATTGCTTTAGGTGTTGTGTTGTAACCATCAGACTCAATAACATTTATATTAGCGCCTATCTTGACCTTGTCACTGTGATACAAGGTGGCTGCAGCATCGCCGACCTTGGTGTTAAATGAACCATAAGCAAAGCCAATGCGTTTTTCATCTTTTGCTGGCTCTCTGGTAACAATATTAATAACACCTCCTTCTGCCAAATTCCCCCAAAGAGCTGCGCCACCACCACCTCGGATGATTTCAACTTTATCGATAGTATCTTTGGGGATCTGACTCCAATCGATGGTTCTAAAGTAACCATCATTCATAGGAACCCCATCAACCATGACTAATACTTTTTCACCGCCTCCAAAGCCACGCATCTGAACTACGGCACCAGTTGGGTCAACTTGGTTGCTCGGCACTTGGCTTGTCCAAATACCCATCTGTTGATTAAGCATTTGATCTAAAGTTAACTGTGGGCTTTTTTGGATGTCTTCACGGGTTATTACGGTGGTGCTAATATCCATATCTTCAACATCACTTCCCCTTCCTAAACTAGTGGCAGATATTTCCATCGTATCTAGAGTTATTGCTTTATCTGTATTTTTAACCTTTGCCGGCTCAGCTGCAATTGCGCTGCCTAAGTAGCTCATTCCAAGTAACAGTAAATATCGCTTCATTTCGTTTTTTCCATTTTGTTATTATTTTAAACATAGGGAAAACTATAAGCATGTTTCTTGCCATATCATTAAGTCTGTGAAAATCAAGAAATGAGCTACTACAGGGTTGTATTTTTAATTATTTTTAAACAATGACTTACAAATTTATTGGAATATGTTTTGACTTATTTTAGTTTTTATTGAAGCTGAAATAGAGCGGTGATAGTTGTATAAGGGCATCAAATCCTAATAAAACTATGTTATTTAACACACTTACTATGTTAAATAACATAGTTTTATTGGGCCCACGAGCGAAATGAGACCGAAATATCTAATATTATGTGCATGTAAACTACCTGGAATAGTCTTAAAGAACTACCCGATTAGGCGTTTCAAAATCGATTTAAAGCATAAATTAAATATATTTATCAAAGTAATATGTATTTTTTGAAATTAATTTTTGCGAGTGTCGTTTTTTATGTATGTGACTATTGCTTGGGATAGCATGTCAAAAACACTTCATTTTAATAAAGCCATGATCTTTGACGTACTTAGTGCGTTAAATAACATAGTTTAATTGGGCCGCAGATAAATCAGTTCCAAATACTAAGTTTCAAGCTTATTTACGCTATCCGGAATAACACTCAAGAACTCACCCCAAACACTTTAAAATCGGTTAAAATAATAAATCTGACAATAATCCTGCGACGGGTTGATAGCTTTCATGCATACAAAATACAACACTGATGACTTGAGAATTTGTGCGACTAAAGAAGTCATTGCGCCGATTCAGGTTCATACTGAAATGCCAATTAGCGATACTGCGGCTCAAACAACTTTATTGGCCAGGCAGGATGTACACAAAATTCTGGCTGGTTTTGATGACCGTTTGGTTGTGGTGGTCGGGCCTTGTTCTATTCATGATCCGATAGCGGCGCATGAATATGCCCGGCTACTTAAAGTAGTTAAAGATGAGTTGGTCGATGATCTGGTTATTGTGATGCGGGTTTATTTTGAGAAACCACGTACCACGGTTGGCTGGAAAGGTCTGATTAACGACCCTGATCTGGACTCCAGTTTTAATATCAATAAAGGTTTGCGTGTCGCCAGACAATTGTTAATTGATGTTAATGAAGCCGGCGTGCCTGCCGCAACTGAATATCTGGATTTAATCACGCCACAGTATATTTCCGACTTGATCGCCTGGGGCGCTATTGGTGCCAGAACAACTGAAAGTCAGGGGCATCGCGAGCTGGCTTCGGGTGTTTCTTGTCCGATCGGCTTTAAAAATTCTACCGATGGTACTATAAAAATCGCTATTGACGCTATCGGTGCGGCGATGAGTCCGCATCACTTTATCTCGTTAAATAAAGCCGGTCATTCAGCTATTTTTTCAACGACTGGCAATGATGATGTCCATATAATTTTAAGAGGCGGCAACGATCGCCCCAATTATGACGCGGTCAGCGTTGAACAGGTTGCTGAAGGGCTTGTAAATGCAGAACTAAGACCGAATATCATGATTGACTTCAGTCATGCCAATAGCTTAAAACAATGTCAGCGACAATTAATCGTCGGCGATGATGTTTCTGCACAAATCGCCAATGGTGATCACCGGATTATGGGCGTGATGATCGAAAGTCATCTTAAAGCCGGCAGTCAAAAAGTTGTTGAGGGTCAGCCTTTGGTCTATGGACAAAGTATTACCGATGGTTGTTTATCTTGGGACGATACCGTTCCACTGTTGAGGGAGCTAGCCTCTGCGGTAAGAAAACGCAGGACTGTGGACACCAATCGGAGTTTAAGCAAATGATGGTTTATGTGAATGGCGATACGCGAGACTGTGCTGAAAACAGTAAAGTCGCCGACGTGGTTGCCGATCTGGGATTAACCGGTAAGAAAATTGCGATTGAATTGAACAAAGAAATTTTGCCCTTTCAGCAATATGCCACTCAAACTTTACAGGCTGGCGATCGTTTGGAAATCGTTCATGCGATTGGCGGCGGGCAGGATGATTCTTTTATGCTGGCTGGGGTTAGCTATCATTCGAGACTATTGGTTGGTACCGGCAAGTATAAGGATATGGAAGAAACCCGTCTGGCCATCGAAGCCAGCGGTGCGCAAATTGTGACGGTGGCGCTGCGTCGTACTAATATCGGCCAAAATCCAGGTGAACCCAATTTGCTGGATGTTATTTCGCCAGACAAATATACGATTTTGCCTAATACGGCGGGTTGTTATACTGCCGAAGACGCCGTTAGAACTTGTCGATTGGGTCGGGAATTGCTGGGTGGACACAAACTGGTCAAACTGGAAGTGCTGGCCGACCAGAAAACCCTGTTTCCTGATGTTGCTGAAACCTATCTGGCCGCTGAACTGCTGGTTAAAGATGGTTTTGACGTGATGGTCTACACCAATGATGATCCAATTGCCGCAAAAAGATTGGAAGATATTGGTTGCGTAGCTGTAATGCCGCTGGCCGCGCCAATTGGCTCAGGTTTGGGCGTTCGTAATCCTTATAATATTTTAACCATTGTTGAAAATGCCAAGGTTCCTATTTTGGTTGATGCCGGCGTAGGCACGGCGTCTGATGCGGCTATCGCAATGGAATTGGGTTGTGATGGTGTGTTGATGAATACCGCTATTGCAGCCGCCAATAATCCGATATTGATGGCTTCGGCAATGCGCAAAGGTATTGAAGCGGGTAGGGAAGCATTTTTAGCGGGACGCATGCCGCGCAGACGTTTTGCTTCTGCGTCATCGCCGATTGACGGCTTGTTTTTTTAACCGGCTGAAAGCACATCAATTAAAAACGGTTCACCACGAAGATACAAAAAAGATAATCTCTGTGTGTCTTGGTGGTGAATTATTAACGAGTTGTATTTTCCTTAAGTTGTTTTTATTGGGCTTATAAGCTGCTCCGACTTTCTAAGATCATTATATTTTTATGCTCTCCCCTGAAAAAAATCCCGCTCACAGAATCAGAAGCTTTATTCGTCGACAAGGACGCATTACTCAAGGCCAGCAATTAGCGATAGATAATCATTGGGATCGCTATAGTCTTGATCCTGAATTGGGCTATGATTTTGAACAGGTTTTTGGTCGTGTCGCGCCCATAATTGTTGAAATTGGTTTTGGGACCGGCGACAGCCTGGCAAAAATGGCGGCGGCCAATCCCGAAAATGATTATATTGGCATTGAAGTGCATAAGCCTGGCGTCGGACATTTGATGTTATTGCTGGATCAGCAAGGACTCACCAATGTAAGAATCTATTGCCACGATGCGATTGATATTATTGAACACAAGATTGCAAGTAATAGCCTGGCTGGTGTGCATCTTTTTTTTCCCGATCCGTGGCCTAAACAAAAGCACCATAAGCGGCGCATTGTCCGCCCCAGTTTTGTTGAATTATTAGTCAACAAACTTCAGCCGGACGGTTATTTTCATGCGGCAACCGACTGGCAAAATTACGCCGAAAACATGTTGAAAATATTGTCTCAGGGCATTGGCTTTAAAAATGCCAGTCTTGCGGGTGACTATTGTGAGCGACCAGAATATCGTCCGTTAACAAGATTTGAACAGCGTGGTATCCGTTTGGGACATGGTGTCTGGGATTTGATTTTCAGGAAAGCGAAGGATTAAACCGGTAGTTATTCAATTTCGGTGTGAAAACCTTATCAAATTAAGGGCGTGTATTTTGCATATTTTGCCTACAGAGTGATAGGATAAGATTCAATGCATTGAATTTGACTTTATTTAAAGCAAGTTTTAAACGCACATCTGTCAGACGTAAAAGAGGGATTTGTTATGAACGAATATGAGCAAGTACGCAACAGCCTGATTGACATGCTGGAAGATCTTGATGATCGACTGGCTAAAATCACTCATGATGTCAGAGAGCCTTTGGATCATGACTTTGAAGAACAGGCGACACAGGCTGAGAATGACGAGGTTCTGGATGGTTTGGGCAATGCTGCAAGAACTGAAATTGAATTGGTCAGACAAGCCATTTCCAGAATTGATAAAGGCCAATACGGTGTTTGTCAGGTATGCGGTAAAGCGATTAATGTCGAGCGTTTAAAAGCCATACCCTACTCCAGTCTCTGCATAAAATGCGCCAGTCAGGCGGGCTGTTAACAATAAAATCTTAAGATTTATAAAGATTTGTTAAAACTTTTTGTTTAAAAGGCTTAGCCCCTTTATAATTCAACAAAACTAACAAGTTTTTTATTTCCTCTATTTCACTACAACCAGAGACCTGTTTAACAATGAAAACCAAAATTGCCCTATTTTTGGGACTGTTGCTTATCACCAACGTAAGTTTTGCTGACTTAAAGATTGGCTTCGTCAATATTCCTGCTGTTCTTGAGAAAGCTCCACAAGCCGAAAAAGCCAAAAAACGTCTTGAACAAGAATTTTCTCCGCGCGACAAACAGTTAGTCGCTCAACAAAAAGAAATTCAAACCATGGACGAAAAAATGACCCGTGATGCTGCAGTTATGGGCGAATCAGCTCGTAGCAACATGGAAAAAGACATTTTAAACAAGAAACGTGATGCAAAAAGAGCGCAACAAGAATTCAGCGAAGATTTTAATGTTCGTCGTAACGAAGAATTGGGTAAATTGCAAGGTCGTATCGTTGAAGTTATTCGTGGTATAGCTAAAGATCAAAGTTTTGATTTATTACTGACTGATGGCGTTATTTATGCCAATGAACAAATTGATGTTACGGCTCAAGTTCAACAAAAGTTATCAGCGTTACCTAATTAATAGGTTTAACCGGAGTCTTTCAGACTCGCTTGATACGTTCCAGAAAAAAGGCAACCTAATCAGTTGCCTTTTTTTATTTCTGATTGTTCTGAAAATCGTAACAGAAACTCCGATAGATAAACCTCGCTTTCTTGGCTGTAAATGCCTTGAGAGGCATAAATGGTCAGCAATCTTGCAGTATATTTTGTAGCACTGCGACTAAATGTCAGTGCAGATACTTTGGCTACATTATGTTTAAAGCCTCGAAAATCGATTTGATGGATTAAATAAAACCCCACACTTAATGCTTGAGCAGAAACTTTTGCTACCGCATAAACGGGAATTAACAGGTAAAACAAGCCTTGAGGGGATAATAATTGCTCCGCAATACTCATTAAATCGGAGAAGGGTAGTTGATCTGTATGTCGGGCGGTATTCCTAAGTACATCGCTGGTTCTGCTATGGTTTTCAAAAAACGGTGGATTGCTGATGATGAGGTCGTAATTTCGGGTAGCCGTGATGGCAAAGCTTTGAATATCCTGATGTACCGCCTCAAGTTGTTTTGACCAGGGGCTATTTGCAAAGTTGACGCTGGCTTCCTGATAGGCTTCCTGGGTCAATTCGACTGCGGTGATTTGCGTTGCGCCCAGCTGAGCGGCCATCAATGACAACACCCCGGTACCGGCTCCGATGTCCAAAACAACATCGCCTGATTTAATAGCCGCCATTGCACCGAATAAGACAGCATCGGTGCATATTTTCATGCCTGAGTTTTTTTGTACTACTGAAAACTGCTGGAAACGGAAGGTTGACATAATATTTTATTAATCCGAAAAATAATCGTAATTACGTTTCTTCCTGCTTGGTCGCCAAACATTTGTCTTCATTCTGAGTCTTAACAACTAACTTTTTAGCAACGCTTTTATTCCAGAGCCCATGACAGGAAAAACAGGTCCAACCCCATTTTAACCAGTTGAGTAAAGAAATGGCCAACCATAAAGACCAGATCAACATCAACAAGCGATACGTCATTAATGGTACTGAGATTAGCGTCGCTTTTGCTAAGATTGCCTGACTTCTGTCCTGATACCAGTTTAAGTTAAACGCCGTGGAGTTGTTTCCGATAACCTGCATATCGGGGGAGTCTAATAATCCTTGCTCAACAGCTACAAACAGAATGCCCAGCGAAACCAGCGTTAAGCCGACCAGGCTAATTTGCAGCATATTAAAATAACGAAAACCGGTAACGGTTTGTTTTTCGCGCCAACCCAGCAGAATTAACCAGGCAATCACAATGCCTGCCGATTGCAAAGGAATCTGGCTAAGTCCCACCAATAACAAAAACCATTGCAGTGTTTTTAATGGCGTTAGCGGAATTTTACCCAAACCTGACGACAACAAAAATATAACCAACAGTACGCCCCAAAACAAAACGGCCGGCCCCATAGTCGGTCCGAACGTAAATAAAACCCAGCGATCCTGCCCCAGGCTGATATTCAGGTTGGCGTTAACACCTGCTAAACCCAAATCAAGCTCAGGTGTTGAAAATAGGTTACTTATGCCGGCCGCTTCCCGCCAGCTGATCGAAATTTCCTGCTTGCCGGGGTTAACCGGCAAGGTTAGTTTAGGGCCATCTTGCCTGATGGGTTGATTCAGACCGTTAATCGCAACAGCCTGTAACACGGCATGTTCGGGCAGAATGATGGTGTGCTGCGTTCCTTGTGAACTTGTCAGGCTTAGGTTTAAGTCAGCTTCCTGAGAACGTTGCCCCGGTCTGACACTTAAATGGCTTTTGTCGAGCGTTAGGGTTTGGCCTTGCAAAGCTTCAGGCCGGGTTATTTGTAATGTGATTTTCTCTCCCGGCCACGGATGCCATTCGGGTAGCCATTGCCCATCGCCATTTAAATGAATCATGGCGATACCTGAGGTTTCAACATGCCAGATGGGACTGATATCCGCTTTTAAAACCTCTATGAATTGAGTGGTTTCACTTGCAATAAAATCGATTTTTTCTGATTTTTCTAACGTTGATTCCCACTGCAGAGTGCTTTGCTGGGCAGGAAGATTTATTTCGACTTTACCGTCTTTAACCCGAATTCCTGGGCTGGTCACCGATTCGCCTCGCAATAAAGGTACGGCTAAAACCACAGCAGAATCAGGCGGTGAAAGCCGTAAGATTTGTGTGATAACGCGCCAATCAAGCCCCAATTGCAATGTACGTTCAACCTTGACAAATGGCGGCAAAGCGCTCGGTTCCAATAGGGTCTTTTTTTGCTGACCACTGGTGTTGATTCGGCTAAATTGCAGTTGCTCGTCGGCTTGACCATTTTCCTGTAGGCCAATGACTTGCCAGCCGCTCTGTTGAACCTGGACCCAATTTGGCTTTAATGGCAAAGGCAAGGTAAATTGACTTGATAACGGCGTATTTCCGTTCAGTGTAACCAGATGTTCGCCTACATCCACCTCCATCCATAAATTGTTATTTTCGCGATACAGTCCTGAGGCGGCCTTGCCGTCGACCATAACTTGGTTAGGAAACCATTGTTCATAAGCTGCGGGTAAAGGAAGAGCCAGAGCTTGCTGGGCATGAATCTGCAAAGAAATAGTTATGTCCCTGTCGGTCAGCACCATGTTCATCTGTTGAATTTGTACGCAACTGGGCAAACAGTCAGGCGGCAACGGTTTCTCCAGAAGCCGGGTTCTGAGTTCGTCCAGAAGGACTTTGTTCGGAATATCGGCATAAACCTTAGGTGACGGCATGAACAGCATCGGCAAAAGAAAAATCCAGAGCAATAGAGGTGTCGCAGGGCGAATGGATTTGAAATCAATTTTTTCCAAAGCGCCAAACATCAATAAAGCTAGTACAGCAACCAAAATGACGCGCATAAAATTGAGTAACAGGGTCAATGTTGGTGTCAAATACCATAAATGCAATTGTTGTTGGGCTGCAACCGAACCATTCCATGTTAACAAAACCTTATGCCATTGCCATTGCGGTAAGCCAGGGCCGGTCTGCACTTTTGCCTTGGGGTCGATGCGCTCTAAATTGATCTCCCCGTCTGAATAACTATCAGGTAACGATTTTTTTGGAATTGATTGAATTAAGGTAGGTGATTTCATCATGCTCAGATTTTGAGCGGCAGGCTCCGGTAGATCGATTTCTGCCACCTTATCAACCATGCTCGCATCGAATGTGAAACGTGGGCTTTGAACAGCGTTTTCAAGTTGTGGATAAAGTCCGGTACGAATCTGCTGAACCATAAAAGGCACGCTCGTTATGATTAGAGCCAACCAGAAAACGTTGCGATACCAACTCATGAATTTTAAAAAACGGCCTTGTGGCAATACCTTAATCAAAGCGGTGGCGGCCAGAATATTTAGCCAAACATACTGGGGAGAACCAGGCTCATGCCAGATCAAAATCAGAGTCAGCAAGGCAAGACCGCCCCAATAGCGATTCCATAGCCGACCGGTTGCAAGCGCCGCAATCAAAATAAGGAATAAATCGAGCAAGGTCCAACGGGACAGCCAGCTCTCAGGCACATTATCGACGCCACTAGCTGCCAGCAAACGCCACCCGGGTGGCAAATTCAGTTCGGCACTGACTGTGTGAAAGTCTTGCTCCCAGCCCACCGCGCTAATTTCGTTGATAGCACCAGCGGTGCGACTGTCGGCATCCAGCATTATTGAGCCGGCTCTGACTTCCACGCCTTGCTTGCCTGACTTGTCCTGTGTAATCAGCTGATTTTTGCTGTTCAATTGAACTTTCCCGACTTGGGTTTGCGGCAAAGTATTAAGCCGCCAACCGCTGGTCATTTTGCCGGTAATAGTGTCATTGACCGTATAACCTGAGCCGTCAAAATCCAGCCAAAGCTTTCTGGTTAAGTTTAATTGATTCGGCTCAGGTTCCAGATCGCCCCTGCGCAGGGTTTTAAAAACCATAGACTGCCCCTGAGTGATTTTATAGGCAGGGAGATTTTTCCAGTCGTCAGGTAAATTACTTAAATTGGGATCAATGGCGCTGAGCTGTTCGATTGCAACGACCCGAAGCTGGGGGCGTGCTTCAAAAGCCCAGATTTCGTCATCGACGCCCTCAGTCAGCTTAAGCACATTAAGTTCTTTGCTGTTTCGTGCCAGAACGTTAAGTTGCCAATGGCCGGGACGAAGCTGGATTAAAAGTTGTCCGTCTGATTCCAGGCGAGCGGGCAACGGACTTTCAATACTTAGCGGGATGAAGCCGTCCAAAAGTGGCTTGGGTAATTTTACTTCGCGTTGTTCGCCTGAGACATTCAGGTCCAGTCGGGTTAAAACCTGTGCCGGGACTTCATCAATGATTTTTCGAAACAGCTGAATAGTCAGAGTATTCTGGATATTTTCCGGTTTTATTGAGCCGGTGTCGCTTGTTTTTAGCCATAACTGGCCTTCTTTAAGGCTTGGTGTTGCTATGGCTACCCCGTTTATTCGCAGTTCGAGCAATCCGTTATCGTCGGGAACTTTTAAATTGTCCGGAATAGCTGACCATAAAAACTCTCCCTTGATCAGATAATGACCGTTCGCAGACAGCTTGATTGAGGGAATGCCGTTTTTATCCATAACCAGAGCGGTGATGTTATTAGCCGTTACATTGAGCGGCCAGTGTGCTTTGTCGCCCGGCAAGCTGATCCAGCTCTCTTGATACACTAAGGCGCTCTGTGAAAAAACGCCCTTTTCGGAGCTTAACGTCAACTGCGTTTGCGTAGGCCAGCTACATTTCTTTTTCTCATAACTGTTGTAGAGAAAAGGGCATGGGGGTTCGGGACTGTCCTGTAATACCCAGGCTACCCAGGGTTTAAGCGAATCAGGAACCTGTTCCGGGGTTAACGGCTTTGCCTGAGTGATGGAGCTAACTAATACTGCACTTAGAAATAGCCAGATGATACGACTCATAATGCTCTCCTGATTCATAAACCAAAGAAACGAGCATAAAATAAAGTTAAACCGATAATATAGCCACTACATACTTATGGAATAAGGTATCACTGGTTAATTTATTTTATGCCTTGTCCAACAAGCTTTGAAATTTCAAAAATCACGATGTGTAGGGCTGGCGCAGTCAGTTAATCACCGTTCCAAAAAATTCCTCAACATATCATGGCCATGCTCAGTCAAAATCGACTCGGGATGAAATTGCACGCCTTCAATATCTAACTCTTTATGTCTTATGCCCATGATTTCATCCAGATTACCCGCCTCATCCTGTGTCCAGGCAGTTATTTCCAGGCACTCTGGTAAACTTGATTGCTCGATAACCAGTGAATGATAACGAGTCGCCGTAAACGGATTGTTTAATCCTTTAAACACGCCCTGGTTGTGATGATAAACCAAGGAGGTTTTGCCGTGCATAATACTTTTGGCATGGATAATATTGCCGCCGAAAGCGTAACCAATGCTTTGATGCCCCAAGCAAACGCCCAGTATTGGATATTTTTCGGCAAATTTTAAAATGGCTTCAACCGAGATACCCGCTTCCTTGGGTGTGCAGGGACCTGGAGAAATAACCAGTTTATCGGGTGACAGCTTTTCTATGTCTTCAACAGAAACCTGATCGTTACGCACAACGGTGACATCGCCTCCTAGTTCGCCAAAATATTGCACGAGGTTGTAAGTGAAGGAATCATAGTTATCGACCATAACGACTTTAATTGAACTCATGATTGTTCCCCTTCCAGGCCTGCTTCAGCCATACTCACGGCGCGAAAGATTGCGCGGCCTTTATTCATGGTTTCATCCCATTCGTTTCTGGGTACGGAATCGTAAACGATGCCGGCTCCGGCTTGTATATGTAATCTGTTATTTTTGATAACGGCAGTTCTGATCGCAATGGCGGTATCCAGATTGCCTGACCAGGCAATGTAGCCGACAGCACCGGCATAAATGCCACGTTTGACCGGTTCCAATTCATCAATAATTTCCATGGCGCGAATTTTTGGCGCACCGCTGACGGTACCGGCGGGGAAAGTTGCAGCCAACACATCAAAAGCATTGTCGCCCTGTTGTAGCGTCCCGGTAACATTTGAGACAATATGCATGACATGCGAATAACGCTCAACAATCATCTTGTCGGTTAATTGCACACTACCAATTTCGGCGACACGGCCGACATCATTGCGGCCTAAATCAATCAGCATTAAATGCTCGGCCAATTCCTTGGGATCAGCCAGTAACTCTTGTTCCAGCTCAAGATCCTGTTCCGGCGTGACACCACGTCGGCGCGTTCCGGCAATTGGACGCACCGTGACCTGGTTATCTTCCAGCCTAACCAAAATTTCCGGCGAGGAACCGACGATATGGAAGTCGTCCAGATTCAGGTAAAACATGTAAGGTGAAGGATTCAAACAACGCAACGCCCGATACAGATTTAGTGGCGAAGCACTGTAAGGAATGGACATGCGCTGCGATAAAACAACCTGCATGATGTCGCCATCGGTGATGTATTCTTTGGCTTTTAAAACGGCCTCTTCAAAACCCTGTTGGGTAAAACCCGAGATAAAGTCAGATTCCTCAACTTGTTTGGGTGCGTGATTTTTTTGCGGCTTGGCTTGCAGTTCGCGCAACTTGGCCGACAGGTCAGCGATGCGCACAACAGCAAGGTTATAAGCATCAGTTTCTTCAGGATTGGCGTGCGTCAACAACAGCATTTTGCCGGACAGGTTATCAAACACCAGTATTTCTTCGGACACCATTAGCAAAATGTCAGGATTTTCCAGCGGATCAGCTTTTCCTGTACGACGCAGCTTAGGCTCGATATAGCCAATGGTTTCATAGCCGAAATAACCAACCAGACCGCCATTAAAACGCGGTAAGGTATCAATGTCAGGCACTTTATAACGTGCTTTAAATTGTTCAATCCAGACCAACGGATTATCGTGTGTCAGTGTTTCTAGCACTTGGCCATTTTTTTCCACACAGATTTGATTGCCGGTGATTTTGACAATGGTTTTGCAAGGCAGGCCAATTATAGAATATCGCCCCCATTGCTCGCCGCCATGTACCGACTCAAATAAATACGAATAAGCGCCATCGGCCAATTTCAGATAGGCGCTTAAAGGTGTATCAAGATCGGCCAGGACTTCGCGGCAAATCGGGATGCGGTTATAGCCCTGTTGGGAGTAATGATTGAATTGTTCTGGGGTCATGGTGTTAGGTGAATAGTTGTATATCTTCAATCGTCTCATTTAAAAGGCGAAAGTGCTTATCCAATGAATAGATTTTACAATTCTGTTGTTTTAAGTTTTGGGCAATCAGTAAACCAGGAATGCCAATTCCATTGTTGCCACTTTTAAAATAGTCTATCCAAATAGATGTATCAATCAAAACGCGCACTACGGTTTCTTAAACTGTCTAAGTCTATATCCAAATCAAAGGCGCCTTTATACGATTTTAAATCAGCCACTTTGTTTTTTTTAATAAGCTCTTGCAATGCTAAAACAATAACTTTAGTTTTTTTTTTACTATCGTTTAGCTGCATAGCTTCTTTTATTAAATCATCTGGCAAATCGAGTGAAGTTTTCATGGATATATTGCTACAATAGAACCCTTTGGTTGGGTTAGCGCTAGAGTAACCCAACACATCAAAGCGACAAATGATGGGTTTCACTTTCGCGCTACAAAATTAAACCGCTTTAGCCAATTCAACACGCATTTCATCGATCACTTTTTTGTAATCAGGTTGGCTGAAAATCGCTGAACCGGCCACGAAAGTATCGGCACCGGCTGCTTTAATTTCGCGGATATTGTCAGTTTTTACGCCGCCGTCAATTTCCAAACGAATATTTAAACCGCTGTCGTCGATTCTTTTTCTTACCAGTCTTAATTTATCCAGTGCCGAAGGGATAAATGACTGACCGCCAAAGCCAGGATTTACAGACATCAATAAAATCATGTCCAGTTTGTCCATAACATAATCCAGATAATGCAAAGGCGTGCCTGGATTAAAGACCAAACCTGCCTGGCAACCGCAATCTTTAATCAATTGCAGAGTACGATCGATATGTACCGAAGCTTCTGGATGAAAAGTAATGATGCTGGCACCGGCTTTGGCAAAGTCAGGAATTAGACGGTCAACCGGCTCAACCATCAAATGCACGTCAATCGGTGCGGTAACGCCGTGTTTTCTCAGAGCTTCGCAAACCAAAGGCCCGATAGTCAGGTTTGGGACGAAATGGTTGTCCATGACATCAAAATGCACCACATCGGCGCCGGCTTTTAAAACGTTATCAACTTCTTCGCCTAATTTTGCAAAATTAGCTGACAGGATGGAGGGAGCAATCCAGTTTTCGTTCATTTTCAAATCCTCTAAAGTTAAAAATCGGTCATTATATCTTTTTTTTTGTTATAGCTCTTGTGTTTACATTTGCTGACTATAATAGCTGCACTTAAAAACATCCGGATTAGCTAAGCTCATGAAACTGGTCACCTTTACCCATAACCACGAAACCCGTGTAGGCGCTGTCGTTGATGGCTATGTCGTTGACAGCAAAAATAATACTAAAATCCCGGCAACTATGCTTGAATTTCTGAATGCCGGTGGTCAGGCGCTGGAGACGATGCAACAACAGATTGATAGTGGCAATGACCGAATCGCGGTGGTTCAGGTCAAGCTGAAGGCGCCGATACCCAGGCCGGGCAAGTACTTGGGCATTAGCCTGAATTATGTAGACCATATCAAAGAAACCGGGCGTGATAAACCCGAATTCCCCAGTTTTTTTACCAAACAAAGCACTTGCGTCATCGGTCATGGCGAGGCCATACATCGCCCCAAAGTTTCCGATAAGCTCGATTATGAAGGCGAACTGGCGTTTGTGATTGGCACACGTTGCCGCCGTGTGCCGGTCGATAAGGCGGCTCAGGTTATTGCCGGTTTTACTATTGCCAATGATGTTTCAGTGCGCGACTGGCAGTTTCGCTCACCCACTTTTACCGTGGGCAAATCCTTTGACACCCATGGTCCGCTGGGGCCGTGGCTGGTCACTAGCGATGAAATCAGTGATCCGCATAATTTGGATATTAAAACCTGGATTGACGATGACCTTCGGCAAAACTCTAATACCCGGCAAATGATTTTTAACTGCTATGAAATGATTGCCTATTTATCGCAAGCGATGACGTTGGAACCCGGCGATGTCATCAGTACCGGAACGCCCAGCGGTGTCGGCGTAGGCATGACGCCGCGCGGTTATATGTTACCGGGACAAACCGCCCGTGTTGAAATTAAAGGCATTGGAACACTGGTTAATCCGGTCATTGAAGAGCCGGATGATTGGTTAGGCAATGGTTAAAGGTAAAGCATGAGAATTCAAAGGAAACCATAATAGCAAGGTTAGGCCACGCTCTCAGTGTGCTTTGATTTTTAATTGAAACTTACTGAAAGCCAACGGCCATTTGATTATTGCTAGCCTTTAGGTATTGACTGAATTTTAAGCATTCAGACATCGCGCACGGGCGGTCCCTACGGAATAAAAGATAAGATCGTATCAACTTGATGTTCAATTTTTTAGATCGGTCGAGACGATTCAGTAAATTAAGGTGTTTGCGTCAGTTTGTCCGGGTGATACATAATGATATTTATGGCTGCAAGGTCTGATTTGACTGAATTCTTTAAAATCAGAAACTTCAACATCGAGATTAAGATAAAATTCGATCATCCTGATATATGAATAATAAAATAATGAAAAATAAGTGCAATAACGGTACTAGAAGTATTGTTCTAAAAAATTACTATCTCATTACTCCATTACTTTTATCATTTTGTATTTGGTCAATCAATGCGCAGGCCGATCTGTTTGATTGGAGTTCGAATGAAATTCAATATTTACATGGGGATGGCTATCAAATGCCTAAGAACTCCAGTGACATCAGCCGTTCCATTATCACATTAAGCCATGCTGATGGCTGGGCGTTGGGCCGTAATTTCTTTTTTATGGATACCTTGATTTCTGACCAAGGTGAACCTTCGCAAGTGAATATCTATGGTGAGCTTTACAGCTATTTAAGTTTTAGCAAGATGACAGGAACAAATTTATCTTATGGTTTATTTAAGGACTTGAGTTTAACGGGGGGCGTCAATATCGGCGAAAATTTGGACGCAAGTTATAGTGGTACGCGTGTCATATTGTATGGCGTTACTGTCGATTTTAACCTGCCCGGCTTTAAGTTGTTTAACGTCGATTTTTTACGTCATGATATTTTAGATCCTGTCTCTACAGGCAGTTCTTGGCAAATCACGCCCGTTTGGAATTTCCCTTTCACCTTAGCCGGAACGCATTGGAGCTTGGAAGGTTTCATCGATTTCATTGGTGAAAAAGGGCCAAACTATGTAGACAATATCCTGGCGCAACCTCAGATACGCCTAGATGTGGGCGATTTTTGGGGTTTCAGCAAGAAGATTTATTTCGGAATTGAATATCAGTACTGGCATAACAAATACGGAATTAAAGGACTGGACGAAAGCCTACCTCAGGCCTTGTTAGTTTGGAAGTATTAGAGGTGATTCTTATGCTCAAAATACCGGATTTACTAATAGTCTTGCTTTGGGGCGTAGGCAACTACACAACTCTCTGCGTTTTTTCTTGTAAAGCAGCAATCTACTCAGTGGTATAGCAACCCAGTACTTCCTGTATTGAAAGAAATGCCCATAAGCCACCCAATAACGAGGGATAAGTAAAAGACTTACCCCATTTGCCTGGCGCTTAACTTGTTAAAAGTACGTAAGGTTTTAGCTTTCTCGCCTTGCGCAGCCGTTATTTCCATGATCACCACGCAAGCTCATAATCAAGTCTGGCCGGAGTGCAGCGGGTATATAGCGTTAACGCCGCCACAATCCGGAATGCAAAACTAAAACCTTCGTACTTAAATACAAATTAACCTACTACAGATTTTTGTTCATTCATAGTTAAACAGGTATTCTGTTATTATAACTATACTCACAAATTACTGATTTTTCTATCCATATCATTTATGCAGTCTATAAAGATTTTTAGTTGTCTGTTTCTTATCTTGTTGGTTCATGCTGGCTTCGCTTGGCATCACAACCAATCCCAAGACGCGGGTCCTGATGTTCCTTCGGGTAAATTGCGAAGCATGTCTTTCGCGCCCTACCATGAGGGATTTAGCCCTAACGTTGGTAAGTTTCCTTTGCCGGAACATGTGGATGCCGATTTGGGTTCAGTGGCAGATAAAACCTATACCATTCGGACTTATTCGGTAGGTGGAGGCATGCAACCCACACCAGAATTTGCCCGAAAACATGGCGTAGAAATGATCATGGGCGGCTGGTTGGGCGATGGCCATGAAGAGAACAAAATTGAAATTGCTGCACTGATTCAAGCTGCCAATCAAAATCAAGATATTGTTAAACGGGTTATTGTCGGCAATGAGGTGATGCTGCGTAAGGATATGAATATCGACACTCTGATCGGTTACATCCGTCAGGTAAAACAAGCGATTAAACAACCGGTTACTTTTGCAGATGTTTGGTCAAGTTATATGCAATACCCGCAACTGTTTAACGAAGTCGATTTTATTACCATACATATCTTGCCTTATTGGGAAGACGAGCCAGTGGCAATTGAACAGGCTGCTATCCATGTGGAAAAAATAGTCAAACAAATTGAGGACAAAGCGCACAGTATGGGTGTCAACAAACCTATTTTGATTGGCGAATCGGGTTGGCCTGCTGTCGGTCGGCAACGAGGAGCAGCTGTTCCCAGTGTAGTCAATGAAACCCGATTTATACGCGATTTGATCCAGGTCGCCAATCGCCACGGTTTCGATTACAACATTGTCGAAGCTTTTAATCAGCCATGGAAAAGTAATAACGAAGGTGTGGTAGGAGCCAATTGGGGCTTGCTGAACATTGACCGTGAGCCGGTGTTTCCGCTTACGGGCCCGGTTTTCGAAAATTCTGATTGGCAACTGGAACTGGTTTGGTCGATGATGGTTTTTTTACTTGCGGCAACCGTTTTCTTTAGGCAGCTAAAAACAATGTCATTCACAAAAATACTGGCTTTTTTGACCTTGGCGCAACTCTTCAGTATTTGCCTGATAACAATGACTGACTTGTTATGGCATACCAGTTACAGCGTGTGGCAACAAATCTATTGCGTACTGATGGTGGTGGGCAATGTACTATTGTCGATCTTGTTGCTGCAACGTTATAGCGATCTTTTCAATAACAGGCCAACTGCTGAAAACCGGGCTAGAGTTTTACGCACCGGCTACCTGTTTTTTGCTGGCTTAGCCGTTTTAAAAACTTACCATCTTGCCTTCGACGCGCGCTATCTTAGTTTCGAGAGTCAACAATTCGCAATACCGGTCTTAGGCATTCTGGGTTTCATGCTTTATTCGGTTTTGGGTCAAGTACGCCTGAACCTGCAAACCCTGAAATTAACTGAAATTACCGGCTTCAATATGCAGAGTAACTGGGAGTGCTATTTTGCTTACCTTTTAACTTTTGGCATACCAGCGGTTGTGATAGGTGAATGCTATATTTTTATGAGTGGCTACGACTTTAAACAGGCTCACGCTGAGTTATTGCAAGGCATACCGGTAGCGATGGGCTATAGTTTGCAAAACCAGCAATTAGTAAGCTGGTTGTTTTGTATTTTGATTCTGGCAATACCTTTTTGGCATCGTACATCCGAGAAGTTGGTTTCAGCGCATTATTAACTAAAGACCAGATAAGAGTGATCAGGGAGCGCGCAATCATCGTACATTCTTAGAGATTTTTACGCGCCTTTCTTAATGGAAAAAAAACTTAATTTCCCTAGATTTCTTTTAACAACGACACGAACCGGCAGCGTAAATGTTATGGTCACTTTTAAGCCGCCAAATTCGGATTCGCCTAAGGCAAGTTCGGCTTCATGGATGCTCGCAATGCGTTGCACAATCGAAAAGCCAAGGCCGGTGCCCTGGGCTTTGTTCGCAGTTTCAACACAGCGATGAAAGCGTTTTAACGAGTTTTCGTATTGATCCGGCGCAATTCCTGGACCCGAATCTTCGACGCATAACTGCAAGTGGTATTCCGTTCCGGTCAAGCTAACCTTTACCATGCCTTGAGCCGGCGTATATTTGATCGCATTGTCGATAATATTTCTGGCCAGAATATTGATCAGCAGAATATTTGCCACAATGGGCACGGCATTGGTTTCTTCATAATCGATCTGAATTTTCTTTTTATGTGCCAAAGGATCCAGTTCGGCAATGATGCGCATAACTTCACGACTGAGCGACATGGTTTCTTTGGTAATAAATTCAGTGCCCGATTCAATACGTGAGAAAGTCAGTAATTGCTGCACCATGTAGGTCATGCGGTTGACACCCTGCTCAATGCGTTTCAGCGCTTGATGGCGAACCGTTTCATCGCGGGTACGCATGGCAACTTGAGCTTGAGTGAGCAATCCGGCCAGAGGTGTTCTTAATTCATGCGAGGCATCGGCGGTAAATTGGCGCTCATGTTCAAAGGCTTGCTCAAGCTGGGCAAACAAATTATTTATTTCATTAACCACCGGGATGATTTCCGTGGGCAATTTTTTACTGGATAGCGGTTTGAGATAACTGGCCTCGCGCCTCGATAAGGCAATTTCAAGTCGGTTCAAAGGATTTAAAGCATGCCCGACAATAATCCAGATTACGATACCTAAAATCGGCAGGCCAACCAGAAATTGCATTACCAATTGCGCCGAAATTTCGTCGGTTAATTCGGCCCGAATCTCTTCCTTTTGGCCGACATGAATAATATATTCGCCGTTGGAGCTGGAAATACTGAATACATGCCAAAGATGGCCATCGATATCGGTTTCAGTAAAACCGTGATTTGCGGAAGAAAAAGCAAAGGGGGGGGCACTTTCGGAGCGAAGTAGTAAACCGTCGGTTTTAGACCACAGTTGGAAAGCGACTTTTCTTTCATATTTATGACCTAAAGCACTGGCTTCAAGCAGTCCGTCAAAAACATCCCATAATTGATCATCGATTTTTTTCTTACTAAAACTATGCACGGCAAATTCAGGTGAGTTTTCCGACCGCAGCAATAAGCCGTCGCCTTCTTTAGCCCAAAGCTGAAAGGTACTCTGGTTTTTATTTTTTCGTCCAGAATAGGGGTGCAAGCGCTCATCTGTTTGGGTTTGCGCCCAATGTTTTGACAATGAACCCTCTCTCACCAGACTTTCAACAAAAACATGTAGCACTTTGGCCGATTGCGCCAATTCCGCATCAAACAGACTGGCTACTTCGTCCCGGGTGACTTTGTAACTCATATAAGCCGTCACTCCCCAAATCAACATCGATGCGGAAAGCAGACCAATCAATAGCAGTTGGCGCAGGGAATAGTTCATTAATCTTCATCAATAATGTAACCCACGCCTCTAACGGTGCGGATAATGGATGGGTCGAGTTTTTTTCGCAGATGATGGATATGAACCTCGACAGTATTACTTTCCACATCAGAATCCCAGGAGTACAGACTTTCTTCGAGGCGGGCGCGAGAAATGACCTTGCCGATGTTGCCCATCAAGAAACTCAGTATCTCAAATTCCTTTTGCGACAGATCAATCTTTTCGTCGTTCCAGGTTACCTGATGCGAGGCGGGATCTAAAACAATGCCTTTATACTCAATGTTGGGTACGCTACGTCCTTCGTTTCTTCTGGCTAAAGCCCTTAAGCGCGCGCAAACCTCATCCAGTTCAAACGGTTTAATCACAAAATCGTCGGCGCCGCTATCCAAGCCCATGACGCGATCCGGCACGGTATCCTTGGCTGTCAAAACCATTACCGGCGTTTCATCTTTGCGCCCACGCAAGGCCTTTAAAATATCCAGTCCTTCCATGTCAGGCAAGTTAAGATCCAGAACGATCAGCTCATAGCTGTTAATTTTCAAAGCTTCGTCGGCAAGTCGGCCGTTGGTTAGCCAGTCAACGGCATAGCCTTCCATTTTTAAACCTTCGGCCAGTCCTTCACCCAATATTTCGTCGTCTTCAACCAATAATAGTCGCATAAGTCTCCTTTTTTAATAGTTAGGTTGGCTTTTTAGTTTTAATCATAAACCAACAATGAGCCCCAAAAAAAGATTTGATGTGACTCGTAAATGAACGCTGCCTATGTCGTTTTAGGTTTTTGAGCTAGACCGCCCATTCATGGATTTATATTTTAAATAGCTTGATGATCTTTAGGTTAAACACTCCTGTGTTAAACTGATAGCTATTTTAAATCATATAGCAAAAAATCTCTTGCCGCCGCTTAGTCTCTATATTCATATTCCCTGGTGCATTAAAAAATGTCCTTATTGCGATTTTAATTCGCACGCAGTAAAAGCAGATATGCCCGAAGCAGCCTATATAACTGCATTGCTTGATGATTTGGCCTTTGATATGCAGCGCTATAATATCACTAGGCCGATTCATAGTATTTTTATTGGTGGCGGTACACCTAGTTTGTTTTCACCTGAAGCGCTTAACCGATTGTTACGTGGCATAGAGCAACAGCTAACGCTTGAAAAAGAGATTGAAATAACGCTGGAAGCCAATCCAGGAACCTTTGAAAGTCATAAGTTTGCCGAATTCAGGGCGCTGGGTATCAATCGTTTATCGATTGGAATTCAGAGTTTTAATGATGTTATATTAAAAAAACTGGGTCGTGTGCATTCGGCGCAGGAAGCCCTTCAGGCCGCCGAAATTGCTCATCGGTCAGGCTTTGACAATTTTAATCTCGATTTGATGTTTGGCTTGCCGGGCGCTGATGCAGATAGTAGCAGAATCGATGTGGAAACGGCGATCAGCCTAAAGCCCAGTCATATTTCGTTTTATCAGTTAACACTGGAACCCAATACTTGGTTCCATAAATTTCCGCCCAAACTGCCAGATGATGAAATCATTTTTAGCACGCAAAAAGAGTGTCAAAAAATATTGGCCGAGCAGGGTTACCAGCAATATGAAGTTTCTGCTTATAGCAAACATGGCTTGCAATGTCGGCATAATGTTAATTATTGGCAGTTTGGCGATTATTTGGGCATCGGTGCGGGCGCTCATGGGAAAATAACCCAACATTTACCGCAAGAAATTGTTCGTAGCATAAAGCCTAAAAGCCCTGAACAGTATTTAAGTAATGCTCAGAATGGAGGTGTTGAGGTTATTCCGACGACTGAGCTGCCTTTGGAGTTTATCATGAATCATTTGCGCCTGAAGCAGGGCTTTACGATGGAAATCTATCAAGCTGCTACAGGGATGAGCTCTGCCACGCTGGAGCCGGCTTTATCGGATTGCGTCAAACAAAACTTGCTTATTCGACAACATAATCACTATTATTGTTCAGAACAAGGCTGGAATTTTCTGGATAATATTTTGGAAAAATTTATTTCTTAATTCTCGTAAACTCATAACCACTTCATTATCATGCTAGATTATCAAAAAGACTTTATTTCCTATGCGCTGGATTGCGGTGTGCTTAAATTCGGTGAATTCGAATTAAAATCAGGTCGCATCAGCCCCTATTTTTTTAATACCGGTTTGTTTAATACCGGCGCGCAACTGGGTAAACTGGGACAGTTTTATGCAAAAGCCTTGATTCAATCGGGGATTAACCCAGATATTCTTTATGGCCCGGCTTATAAAGGAATCCCGCTAGTCAGTGCCACATCAATTGCTTATGCCCAGATAACCGGCACAGATATTCCTTTTGCCTTTAATCGGAAAGAAGCAAAAGATCATGGTGAGGGCGGAAGTTTGGTCGGTGCATCACTTGAAGGAAAGGTATTAATACTTGATGACGTAATAACTGCCGGTACTTCAGTCAGGGAATCCGTAGATATTATAAAAAATGCAAAGGCAATTCCTGCAGGCGTATTAATTGCACTGGATCGGCAGGAAAAAGGTCAAAATGAGGTTTCTGCGATTACAGAAGTTGAAGCGGAATTTACAATGCCGGTCATTGCAATTATTACTTTGACAGATATTATTGAGTATCTATTGGCTGATGTTAGTATTACGAGTTCCCTTGCAAGATCGCCAATTGATGGGATAAGAGCCTATCAAAATCTATATGGTATTTGACAGGCAGACGATATAGGTTAAAAAATAAAAATGTTAAGCTAACAGAACTTAATATATAGACTACAATTAGCCCAAATATTACAGTCGACGACTGCATTCAGGATGATGGTGTTGCAGGAGCAATCGAGCGGTGTGCCGACATTTCAATTAACTGATAAAATCCTCGTTCCCATGCTTTGCATGTGAACGCAATAAGGGCGTAGCATGAGGAATATGGAATTTAAACAGCAAATGCACGAATATTCGCAATGGCGTGCAAAACTGGTTCAGTCTATAGAAATATATCACCAGTGGCGTAGTCGTTATGGTATGAAGGATACCAATAGTAGTAATACTATTTTAAATATTCTTAATGGTTTGCAATCTGACCGAATTACGTTGGCATTTGTTGCTGAATTTTCTCGCGGTAAAACCGAGTTGATTAATGCTCTGTTTTTTGCAGAAACTGGCGTCAGATTACTCCCGTCGTCACCCGGGAGAACCACCATGTCTCCCACAGAGCTTTTTCATGATGAAAAAGGCGGCAGTTATATACGATTACTGAATATTGAAAGTCGCCTTGAAGATATTTCATTGGCTGAATTCAAAAAAAATCCCGAACGCTGGACACAGATTGATCTTCAATGCGAATCACCAACGCAAATGCAGGAAGCATTTAAAGAATTGGTTTCGACCAAAATGGTTGACCGTGAACTTGCCGACAAACTGGGTCTTTGGAATGAGCGTGAAGCAGCGGAACAAGGGATTATAAATCCAGAAAAAGTAGAAATTCCTTGTTGGCGTCATGCCTTAATCAGTTTCCCCCACCCCTTGTTAAAAGAAGGCTTGTCAATACTGGATACGCCGGGATTAAATGCGCTGGGAACTGAGCCAGAACTTACTTTAAGCATGCTGCCTAGTGCTCAGGCCATTATTTTTGTACTGGCTGCAGATACTGGCGTTACCAAAAGCGACCTGGAAATGTGGCACAATCATGTTTGTCATAATCGCGGCGGTAGCAAGCAGGGCTTAGCTGTTGTGATGAATAAAATCGATGCGATGTGGGATGACCTGGCTGATGAAAATGGTTATGAAAATTCCATACATTCGCAAATAAAATTGTCAGCAGCTACTCTGAAAGTTAATGAAGATGTTATTTTTCCTGTCTCCGCCAAACAGGCACTGCTTGCTAAAGTTAAAGGTGATGCCTTACTGCTTGAAAAAAGTCGATTAAATGTCCTGGAAAATTATCTTGCCAATGATATTTTAAAACAACGAAAATCTATGCTATTGGCAACAATTAATAGAGATATGGGGTTTTTGGTTAGTGAGTCGTCCAATTTAATTAATAATTCGCTTGCGAATGCGGTTGCACAGCTTGAAGAGTTCAAAAAAATTGATTTCCAAAATCGGGATATGACCGGCAAATTAATGGCCGAGACTCGAGATCGGCAAACTGTTTACATGGCCAACGTTGAAAACTTTCAGGCTAGCCGCAAAGTTTTTGCCTTACAAGCTCAGGCTTTGATTGATTCGTTAGCCAAAGAAAAAATGGATCACATCATCAAGACCACCAAGCATGATATGGCAAAGGCACTGACAACTTATGGCATGAAACAAAATATGCGCAAATTGTTTGATGACTTGAGAGACCTGTTACAGGATTCAGTTGATATTACAAATGAAACACGGCGATTGGTTAAGGTTATACACAAGAAATTTAAAGATGAACACGGCTTTAAAGAAATAGAGCCTCAGCTTTTTTCGATAAAACAATATCAAATTGAGCTGGAACAGATATTTGAGGAAGGTGAAGCCTTTCGTTCAAGCGCCAAAACTACCATGTCGGAACAAAGTATCGTCATTAATAAGTTGTATAGTACTCTGATCGCTAAAGCTCGGAATATCCTCAGGCAGGCTCATGCCGATGCGATAACCTGGAGTAACAGCGTTCTGACGCCTTTAATGCATCAAATTAAAGACCATAAAAAACAAATTGAAGGTCGCTTGCAAATGCTCAGAAAGATTAATGAATCAAAAGGCACTCTTATTGAAAATATTGCCAGCCTCGAAGCCGAACTGGAGCCATTAAAGCTGCAACGTGATGAATTATCTGCCATTATTGGTGATATGCAGCTAGAAGTCGGTAGTTAAATTTTCTTTGATTTACCTTTTTAACTAAGTTAATTTTTTAAACAAGATTGGAATAAAAATACGCTGATAAAGCAATAAACTGTTAACTGGCGGTGATCTTTTCTCAGGTGTTAATGAAAGATTGCGCCTCTGTTCTGATTGATTCCAAATCCCCTAGAGCTTCACACAAGGCTGACAGATTAAGTCCAAAGTGGTTGGCAATAGGGGAAGGCAATTCTTCCAATATTGGATTGCCGCCATCACCAAACTTTAGTTGCTTGCTTATTTGATTCGCTGCAAAAACGCAGTCTCTCAATACGTTGTCACTGGCTTCTAGCGTATGATGTTCGGCGATTGCATCAATTAACAGATCAGAAAGCTCCCATCTTTCAGCCAGCATTTTTCCTGCCTGGGCATGATTAAGGCCAATAAATTCGAGTTCGGTTTGGTGTAAGGGCAGATGTAGTTCTTTGCTTTTTTCCAGGGCGAGTTTAAATTCAGCAGGCATAAACTCAGCGAACACCACTTTCCCAAAATCGTGCAATAACCCGGCAACAAAACAATCACTGCATTGTGTTGACTTTAAGCCAATGCGTTCAGCCAGTATTTTACTGATGGCAGCCGTGGTTAAGGAATGTAATAAAAAATTGGACGTATTGAAATTAGCTTTGTTGTTTGGATTCAGCATGCCCATGGCGGCAACGCCCAAGGCAATATTCTTTATGGTATTCATGCCTATATGAACGACCGCTCGTTGTACCGACGTAATTTTTTGCGGCAGACCGTAGAACGATGAATTAATGGCTTTAAGGATTTTAACGGTCATAACTGGGTCGCACTCGATAACCCGGACAATATCTTTTGCCGAGGCATTAATGTCCGACGTTAATTGCACCACCTGTTGCACACTTTTAGGAAAAGCGGGCATTTTTTCAACCAGTGCTATCAGTTTTTCGTTTTTTAAATTAGTCATATAAGAACTGTTATTTAGATGATTTAAAAGCTATAAAGCCATTATTTAAAAATAAAAGACTAAGAGCGAAAGACAAAAAGATTAAGGTTGTCATGTGTTATTTCGTCTTTAATCTTTCACCTGCTTTTAGTCAAAAACGTGTGTTTAAAAATACTAATGTGCTTCGTCCCAATTCATCCCTACGCCAATATCAACGATTAATGGTACGGAAAGATCGGCTGCAGCACACATTAGCGTTCTGATCTTCGCGGAACAGCTGTCGACCTGATCGTCGGCGATTTCAAATACCAATTCGTCATGTACCTGCATAATCATTTTGGCTTCCGGGTTATTTTTATACAACCACTGATCGGCAGAGAGCATAGCGCGTTTTATGATATCGGCGGCAGTTCCCTGCATGGGCGCATTAATGGCGGTGCGCTCGGCGTATTGGCGACGTGCGGCGTTGCGGGAATTTATTTCCGGTAAATACAGCCGCCGGCCAAACAAGGTTTCAACATAACCTTGGTCACGAGCTTGTTCCCTGATGCTGTCCATGTAATTTTTAACTCCCGGATAACGGGTAAAATATAAATCAATATAAGATTGTGCCTGGCTACGTGACAAACCCAGTTGCTGTGCGAGGCCAAAAGCCGACATGCCGTAAATCAGGCCAAAATTAATGGCTTTGGCAGAACGGCGTAAATCGGTGGTAACTTGCTCGGGAGCAACGCCAAACACTTCAGCAGCGGTGGCTCTGTGGACGTCCTGGCCTTGTGTAAATGCGGTTAATAAACCAACGTCGGCCGATAAATGCGCCATGATGCGTAATTCAATTTGTGAATAATCAGCCGCGACTATTTTTTTACCTTCAGGAGCGATAAAGGCCTGACGGATCTTTCGGCCCTCTTCGCTGCGGATTGGAATATTTTGTAAATTGGGATCAGACGATGATAGACGGCCTGTCGCTGCTACAGCTTGATGATAAGAGGTATGAACTCTACCTGTTTGACTATCAATCTGTTGTGGTAGTTTGTCGGTATACGTTGATTTTAGTTTGCTTAAGCTGCGGTACTCTAAAATCAATTTGGGTAACGGATAGTCGAGGGCCAGTTCTTGAAGAACAGACTCTTCGGTTGAAGGCTGGCCTTTAGGTGTTTTCTTTAAGATAGGCAGTTTTTGCTGGTCGTAAAGGATTTCCTGAATTTGTTTCGGCGAACCCATATTAAAGGCTTGGCCTGCCAGATTATGGGCGTGGTGCTCAAGAGAAACAATCTTGCTGGAAAGCTCAAGACTTTGTAAGGCGAGCATGGCATCGTCGATTAACACACCGTTGTTTTCAATTCGAGCTAATACGCTTATCAGTGGCACTTCCATTTCCCTATATAACTTGAGTAGGGTGGGTTGTTGGGCCAGTTTTTCCGATAACACTTGATGCAGTTGCAGGGTAATGTCGGCATCTTCTGCAGCATAAGGCGCGGCCAGTTCTATGGCAACTTCCTGAAAGCCGATTTGTTTGGCACCTTTTCCGGCAACGTCTTCGTAATGGGTGGTGTTAATGCCCAGATAGACTTTGGCCAGATCATCCATATTATGTTTGGTGGCAGTGCTGTTTAAAACATAAGACTCCAGCATGGTGTCATGGGCAACGCCTCGCAAGGTGATGCCGTGATTGGCCAAAACATGGGTATCGTATTTAAGATTTTGACCCAGCTTAAGTTTGTGCGGATTTTCTAACAGAGGCTTTAGTTGTTCAAGTACTTTAGTTCGATCTAGTTGATCCGGTACTCCGGGATAATTATGTGCCAAGGGAACGTAAGCGGCTTTGCCCGGCGTTATGGCAAAGGATACGCCGACTATCCGGGCCTTACTGTAATTAAGGCTGGTGGTTTCGGTGTCGAAAGCGAAGAGATCGGCTTGCTCAAGTTGAAGCAGCCAGGCATTAAGTTGCTGTTCGGTTAAAACGGTATCAAAGCTGGAAACAATCTTGGCCGGTTTGGAGGCAATTATTGCTGATTCAGTTTCGATCGGTTTTGGTCCGGATGTAGGTGAAGCATCCAAGGCTTTCAACCACGAGGAAAACCCCAGTTCAGCCAATAAGTTTTTAAGTTCAGCTTTGTCCATCGGTTGCTGTTTCAGGTCTTCGATGCTGTAGGGTAAATTCAGGTCACATTTGATGGTCGTTAGTTGTTTGGATAAGGGCAGTTGAGCCAAGCTGGCGCGCAGGTTTTCGCCGATTTTTCCGCTGATTTCATTGGCATTGGCAACCAGATTTTCTAAGGTCTGATACTGCGCCAGCCATTTTGCAGCTGTTTT
The DNA here is from genome assembly GCA_903832775.1 of uncultured Methylobacter sp. Lineage (GTDB taxonomy): Bacteria > Pseudomonadota > Gammaproteobacteria > Methylococcales > Methylomonadaceae > Methylobacter_A. The sequence goes on from CAILCX010000211.1 coordinate 54,055, forward strand.
AGGTCCTACTTTGGGCACTCCGGGGATGTTGTCAACGGTGTCGCCGATTAGGGCCAGATAATCGATGATCTGGTCGGGTCGGACGCCGAACTTGTCGAACACGCCCTGAACATCTAGGCGGGTATTGGACATGGTGTTTTCAAGGATAATATGTTCATTGACCAGTTGCGCCATATCCTTGTCGCCGGTAGAAATGATGACATCATAACCTTGCTGTTCAGCATGCTGAGCCAGTGCGCCCAATACATCATCTGCTTCGACGCCGGACTCGATAATTAAGGGCAAACCCATGGCTCGAAGCACGTTGTGCAGTGGTTCGATTTGTACCCGTAAATCATCAGGCATGGGGGGGCGATGCGCTTTGTACTGATCGTAAAGTTCATTGCGAAAGGTTTTGCCCGGTGCATCAAAAACCACGGTGATGTAATCGCTGTGATTATCGGCGATCAGTTTGCGCAACATATTTGTTACGCCGTAAATCGCGTTGGTTGGTTCTCCTTTCGCGTTAGTCAGTGGAGGAACGGCATGATATGCGCGGAATAAAAACGAGGAGCCGTCGACCAGTATCAGGCGTTTTCGGTTTAAGGCGATAGGATCAAGATTCAAGGGCATTCCAAGGTTAGGTTTTACGCTTAACATCGACGATATTAGGCAATTGGCTTATTTTATAGAGAATCTGGCTTAACTGGTTGGTATCTTCAATTTGTATTGTTAAATTGAGTAACGCAGAAAAGTCAGGATGGGTATTGAGTGCGGCATTGGAAATATGAATTTTAGCGTCGGCTAAAATTCGGGTAACGTCATTCAGTAAGTTTTGCGAATTAAAGGCATGGATAACAATAGGAATAGCGAAGTTGGCTTTTTTATCACCCCAATTAACCGCTATTAGTTGGCCTTGTTTTTCCGGGCTCAAATGTAAAATGTTATCGCAATCTTTACGGTGAATTGTGATGCCTTTTTTATGGGAAATATAGCCGATAATCTCGTTGCCCTGTATCGGTGAGCAACAATGAGCCAATGACGTTAAGACGTTATCAATGCCGTCCACTGAAATAGCGGATTTTGCCAGTGATTTTTTGGGTTGCGTAGCTGCGGGTTGGACTTCCAGTTCCGGTATCTTGAAAAAGGCCGCTAGCTGGCGACGGCTAATATCTCCATGGCCGAGTGCTTCGAGCAATTTATCCGTATCCGGCTGATTAAAATGTTTGGTCAGATCTTGTAACACAACATGCTTTAAACCCAAACGTTGGCTTTCTTTTTCTAAAATGGCTTTGCCCGTTGCTATATTTTGTGCTTGTTGCTGATTTTTAAACCAGCTTTTAACTTTGCTGATTGCTGCTGAGGTTTTTAAATAACCCAGATTAAGGTCGATCCAGTTATGATTGGGGCCGCCATCTTTTGCCGTTAAAACTTTTACTTGTTCTCCGGATTTTAAGGTATAAGTCAAAGGGACAATGCGACCGTTAACCTTGGCGCCCCGGCAGCGGTGACCAATTTCGGTATGAATGGCGTAAGCAAAATCGAGTGGTGTAGAGCCTTTAACCAGGTCGATTAATTTACCGGCTGGCGTTAAAACATAGACGCGATCACTAAATAATTCACTACGAAAATTTTCGGATAGAACTTCATCGCCCTTTTCTTCCAGTAATTTACGCAACGAGGCGATGTTTTTTTCTATAGCCGTGTCGTGTTTGCCACCTTCTTTGTAAGACCAGTGAGCCGCAACGCCAAGTTCGGCAAAATCGTGCATTTGCTGAGTGCGGATTTGTACTTCGATTCGGTTACCTTCCTGGTCAATAATGACGGTATGTAAAGATTGGTAGCCATTTTCTTTAGGATTGGCAATATAGTCATCAAATTCCTTGGGAATGGTTTGCCAAATACTATGGACAACACCTAAAGTGGCGTAACAACTAGTCAGATTATCAACAATAACCCGTACCGCCAACAAGTCAAAAAGCTCGTCTATGTCCAGTTGCTTGCGTCGCATCTTTTTCCAGATGCTGTAAATATGTTTGGGGCGACCGTATATCTCGGCAGCAATGCCTTCGTCGCCGAGTTTTTTCTTTAGCAGGGTAATAAAGTTGTTGACGCAATTTTCTCTTGCAACCCTGTTATCGGATAAAGACTTTGCAATACGGCGATAGGATTGAGGTTTGAGATAGCGAAATGCCATGTCCTCAAGTTCCCATTTTAACTGATGAATGCCCATTCGATTGGCAATCGGCGCATAGATGTCTAATGTTTCCTGGGCAATAAAACGTCTGAGCTCATAGGAGTCCCTGGGTAAAACTTTAAGGCGCTGGACCCGGTAAGCCAGTTTTATCAATACAGCACGAACATCTTGGGTCATGGACAACAACATTCGGCGCAAAATTTCCGTTTGACTGGGTTGGTTAGTCATTTCCAGAGAATAAACGGATAGTTTATTTAACCATATAACGTCTTTAACTAGCTCTGCAACCTTGTTGCCAAACTCTGCCTTTATGTTAAGTTGCGGATCAAGAGCGGTTAAACGGGGATCGCTTAAAATCGCGGCGAGAATGGTTTTTAAATCAATATTTAAATCCATCAAAATAGCAGCTACCTCAACACCTTTTGGACGAAAATAATGAGGGTCTTCAGGTATTTGTGCAACTATTGCCAGCGCCCGATTTATTTGCTCGGTGTCGGGGACAGAGAATCCGCTAAAAAGCTGTTTATTGGGATCAGTATTTTTTTGCATCAAACGAGAGTCAATTAGTTGTAAGTCTGATGGTTATGATAGGTCAATGCCGGTAAATGTAACAAGCTATCATTGCCCGTCTTGAAATCTTTAGTGCTTTGATTATGAAGTTACCGCGTGTTGAAAAAGATGACGGCTTACATCGCATGTGTAATTAACTACGTATTTTAACTTATTGAAAATTAATAAAAATAAATTATTATATTAATTCTTGTTGATTCGGTTATCCCATAACCAAGTCAGTCGGACTGGGTTAATCGGAGTAGTGAGTGGTTGTCAGAATATTGGCAGACAAATCATAGATCGCATATTTTTTATCAAAGGAAAAATCAATATGAAAAAATTATTAGTAGTGTTATTTATCGCCTTTTGCTCATTTAGTGTTATGGCTAAACCTGTAAACATTAATACTGCTGATGCAAAAACCATAGGGGAATCCTTGAAAGGTATTGGACTGAAAAAGGCTGAAGCTATTGTTAAATACAGAACAGAAAAAGGGCCATTCAAAACAGTGGATGAACTTGACAATGTAAGTGGTATTGGCAAAAAGACTGTAGAAAGTATCAAGAATGATGTGTTATTGAGTGATGAAGCAACCGCAGAACCCAAAGTTGAAGCTGCACCTTCCGTCGCGCCAGTCCCCGCAGCTACTCCTGTTCCGAGCGAACCAAAGGCAGATAAAAAATAGTTGAAAAAAACAAGTCTATAGTAGACATTTCTCATAACCAATGATCCTCGGGGTAGGGATCATTGGTTTTTTTGTTTTGTTGACTCAATCGCCTATCAAAATGGGGCGACTGATTTTACAAAATACACATCACAGTGAACGCGTATGGGATAATGATTGTTTTTTATCATGAACAACCATTCTATGCAATTTTCACTTCAACGCTTGCCCAGTCGGGCGACTTGGCTTAAGGTCCATATATATATTGCATTAAGCGCGGGTTTCTTTTTTGCGTTGATGGGACTGACCGGCAGCATCAGCGTTTATCGCGAAGAATTGGATACACTTTTAAATCCACAATTATTTATTGAACAGCCCTCAGGTAAGCGCCAGTCGTTAGATAAAATAATGATGGCTGTTCAGGTCGCCCATCCCAACCGCCACGGTTCATGGACGCTTGAAATGCCTCGCTCGCCAAATGGCATGATTACCGCTTGGTTCGATAAACCACGAGAAACATTCTTTGAGCTTTACGCGCCATTAATGGTATCGGTCAATCCTTATACAGCCGAGGTTGTTGCGAGTCGATTTTGGGGACGGACACTTACTACCTGGTTTTTAGATCTACATACTCAGCTTCAGTTTGAACGATTCGGCTGGAATGGGGTTGGTATTTTGAGTCTGTTGCTGATGTTATCAATCGGCTCAGGCATTTATTTATGGTGGCCGGGCTGGCGAGGTATTTGGGCAGCACTGGTAATCCATCATAATCTCGGCATGATCCGGTTGGTTTTCGATTTACAC
>CAILCX010000212.1 GCA_903832775.1 uncultured Methylobacter sp.
ATAAAACAATTGCCACAGCAGAATCCTGCACCGGTGGCTGGATATCTCAAGTGATAACTGAAGTGCCAGGCAGTTCAGAATGGTTTGACAGAGGTTTTGTTACATATAGTAACTCTGCAAAAGTACAAATGTTGAATGTCAATCCGCACACATTAGATGCTTACGGTGCGGTCAGTGCAGAGACGGCGGCAGAAATGGCGGCGGGAGTTTTGTCGCACAGCAATGCTGATGTGGCGGTCGCCGTAACCGGTATAGCGGGACCGGAGGGTGGAGTACCAGAAAAACCGGTTGGCACCGTATTTATTGCCTGGGCGGATAAAAAGGCTGCCGTCAAAGTCATTAGAAAACAGTTTTCTGGGAACCGTCGGCAAATCAGGGCGCAAACAGTACAAAGCGCAATAGAGGGAATTTGGTTGTTTTTTTAAAAATAAAAACCGGATTGTAAAATATAGGATGTTCAGTAAAGTGACCCAATAGAGTGATTGGTGGGATTCAAATTAGATATTTTTTAATGATTGGAGTTTATTTTCTCCAGCATGTATTTGCATCTAATGTTGCCCCGGATACACTTTTTTGCCCTAGCTGATTTATTGAAAGAGAACCGCATTCATCATCAGTCATACGGCCAGATGAATCAGGGGTTGCTGTTAAGGTGTAAGTCGTTGCTGTAAGCGTTGGGGCGCTAATATTATATAAAGTTGTGCCGGATTCTGGTGAAACATACACTGGTAAAGTGATAGCTGTACCAGAGGAAGTCTGATGATACTTGTTGTTTTCAGTATAATTCCTTTCCAGAAATTGCACGTTTTCCAAGAGTACTGCTTTGGCATCTGAACGATTAGCCTGGTTTATATAGCTGGTATAAGCAGGTAATGCAATAGCGGACAGAATACCCACTATTGCAACGGTAACCATTAGCTCAATTAGGGTGAATCCGTTATGTTTGTCGATTGTCATGCTATTTTCCAAAAAATATTTATTGAATTTGTTGCCAATACAGTCGATTAACCGTACCTGCAACAACCGGTGCACCTTTGTTTGATATAGATTGAATATTAGTAGTGGAGCCGGATAATTCTTTTACAGCGACTCCTGTACCCGTCTTCTCAAGCCAGGTAGCAGATTTGACCATGCCGACTTTAGACTGGACGCCAGATGCAGTAGAAGGGGCGCCATTACTGGTTAATTTATCATCATTGTCAAACTTCCCATCGTTATTAAAATCAAATGATGATATCGCGGTTGCGCCACCTGTACTCGAATCAATTTCCATTAACCAACTGTTTCCACCGGGTACACAAGGATCAGTTGATGGAATGATAGTTATGAAGATAACCCGGTCATATTTTAACAATGCCCCAGTAATAATCCGTTCCCCGGCAGCAACATTACTAGGTTGCAGTAGATTCATATACCAACCAAATTTTGTGGTGTAATCAACTGTGTTTGTAGATGTTGTTCGTAATTTAGAGCTAAATGCGGTTACTTCACTGGTGATGGTCTGCTGCACTAAACTGCTAAGCGTAACGGTTCCCGTAGTTGATGGTTTATCCCATATTGCATAGAAGCTTTGTACAGTTTGATCGGTTACATTTGTACTTGTCAGGTAACTGCCAGTGCCGAAATAAATTAGATTACCCCCATTAGAGTTCCCACCTATAGAAGGTTGAGCAGTGATGGGGTGTGTGTTACCAGCGCTGAATAATGCATGGCCACCATTACCAAGCCCCCAGCTAGCCGAAGTTACTCCGCTTAAGTCAAATTTCCACATATTGCCCTGTAAATCGCCCGCATAGACGAAATCCATTATATTGTCGTTATTACTGTCGTATAACCTTGGAGTCGATAAACCGTTTCCAGTCGCAGTGTTGGTAGGGATTTTTTTGATCAGTGTGCCGTCACTGAGATTGACAATATACAGAAACGCTTGCTCTGATGTACTGTTGTAGCCATTGCCGAAAATGGCAGCCCATGTGCCATCATTTAGTCGTGCGACTTGCGGCTGACTGTAGGTCAGACCCAGTCCAGCAGAATCTATAGTGCCTGTTGACCCCGTATCAGTCGCCCCCCCCGAATATTCCCAAAGCACATGAGCATCGGTGAATGCATCGGGAGATGAAATGTTCAGCGCATAAATAGCCTTGCCGCCTTTGCCCAAACCACCTAGTAACACCGTTTTCCATCCCCCGGATAAGTATGCATCACCAATTGTTGGAGAGCCGTCAACAAAATATTTATGCGAATAATCAGTTTCGGTCAAGCTGCTTAACTTCGCGTAAACTGCTGCTGGCACATAAGCGAACAATTCTTTCCCAGAATTTGCATTACCCGTATCAGCACGAAATGCATGCAGCATTCCGTCATTAGCACCATCGTAGACCATCGGTGGACGTAGGGTAGTACCTGTTTTTTTTCCTGCTACAAAAGCCGCATAAGTCGATTGCCCTGTGGCAGTTAACGGTAAAGACGTATAACCATAATCATCTGTATAAGAGAACATTGGGTCAGAGTTGATGATGTCACCCAGTACTGTGGTAGTACGATTCCGGAAAATACCATTGGTAAATCGCACCTCTTTTGTGGGGTCTCCTCGCAGCCAATTGAGACGGTTTTGACCATATGTGTCTATACCTAATGAGCCAACTCTGGTATTTAAAGCCAATTGTTGGGCATTTGACAAATTACCCCAAGTAAATTCCACGCCTATTGAGCCATTGAAGGTTCTGATGTTTCTGGATGCTGCGGCCGGAATTAAGGTCGCTGCATCCCAGTTGGCGTCAGCGGCATCAAGTTTACCATCACTGTTTAGATCCACTACCGTACCATTGCTACTTACAGCAAAGCTAAAAAGATGTCCACTCCAGTTTTTGCTGCTGAATTGGGCTTGGTAAAGTACTGTTCCAGTCTGGATGCTGGTGGAGTTAGCAGCAGCTGCGGCTGCAGACGCATTGGATGACACAATGGTTGAAAAAATACTTTTAAAAGCAGTTTGCAGAGCGACCGGGTCTTCTACGCTAAAAAATTGGCCACGGCTGTTAATTGCCGCATGCCAGAGGTCATAGACATGGCCTGCAGGTTCGTTGCCGACAGTTGGGCTTTCGTTGATGGGTGGCCAGTATTTGGTTGCGGTAAAAGGTGGATTTCCTCCCAGCGCCGAATAATCTCCCGTGTAAGTGCTGCCACCCCATACCGGATTAGTTAATGTGGAGCCCAAGCCTAAACCGACGTTGAAATTTACCATGTGTTGCCAAGTTGCAGGATCGTTTTTCGGATTCCAATATTGCTGGGCGGTGGTGCCGGTAACATCGGTGATGTCAGGAGTGAGGTTATTGGTCAAGGTGCTAAGATCGGTTATCCAGTAAGTGAAGGCAATATCCGCAAGACTGTTGCTGTAACTCCAGCCTGACGGAGCCGCGCTGCTGGTATTTTTGTACGGATATTGCGCAGTATAGGCTGTTCCGTCAGGCATCGTGGCAATGGTCGTATCTACATTGCCGCCGAAATTGGTGCCGTTGTCGCTGTTCCAAAGGCCATCTGTGAACATGACATGATAGTTTTTTCGGCAGGATAGTACCGTGCCTGTCGTTGTGTAAGGGTCTTCGTCATAGGGTTCGCTATTCTTGTAGTATTCCCCAGCACGTGTTAGTACGCTACGTAGCGGGGTGGAGCCGTTCAGGTCAAAACGTTGTACCCAATTGTAAAAATCTGTTCTATGGGTTATTGTCGCTGAGCCGGTTTTAAGTGCATCCAAGGGACGCATGCGATTTTCGCTAGTGGTTGCGGTGTAGCCATTGCAAGTGGTGCCGAAAGTGGTGCAGCTTCCTGTGCTGCCGGAGGTGTTGACAGTCTGCCAAGCCAATCGAACATCATTGGTTGACAAACCGTTCACCGCAGTGATTGCTCCCGACATTGCCGACAACGCACGGGTTCTATAAAATGAAAACCAGTTGGCGAAGTTTTGTTGCTGCTGGACTTGCGTCCCCGCGAAAAGGTCCACCGGTGCAGTGGTCGAGCCGACATTGATCTTGATGTAACAATCTTCGTCCTCTTTTTGCTGTGCGGCAGTTCCGGTGCAACTGGCCGGCTGGGTTTGTGCCGGTTTTTGGCTCCAGAAAATATAATAATAAGCCGCTGTATTCGTCGGAATAGTGGTCGGAGCTTGTAGGGCAGCGGTGGCAAAATCAAGCGACGGATTTCGGGCGCGGTAGCATGGCTTTGTGCCACCTACGAGTGGGGGATAGCCGCCGATGGGGTAAACACCACTATCTGTAACAATGGCGCTTTGAAAGATGCAGTATGAGGTGCTCGTGTAGTTAGCGGCAGTGACGTCGGTCTGATAATAAAATGTGACTGAGTAGTTGTTGCTGAGGTTGATCGAGCCTTTGCCGGAGTCTAGCCCGTTGACATACGCGGTGGTGAAACTCGTTGTATAAGTCGTTCCGTCATTGCGGGTTGGGATGGGGTAGGTGAGGAACGGGCTATAATAAAGCGCGTTATAGTAATTGGATTTGTAACGGCGCTGGCTGAGTATGTTATTGCCGCTTGCACTATGGCCCAACGAATCCGGTACATGGGCGTGGCTCATGCTCAACGAGTTATCCAAAGTTATCACCATATTAGGTGTAACTTCCGTCGTCAAAAATAGCGGTGTATCCACTAAGTTCAATGGAGCAGAATGTATCGGCATACTAGCCAATATTATAGCAATACCTGAAATGAAGGTTTGCAAGAGCTGTTTATGGGACGTTTTTGCTAAGGTAATCATTTTACACCTGTACTTATGTTAATACGCTTCAATTAGGGAGCATAACTAAACATTGCCTGAAGGATCACAACTGCGTCACTGTCACCGCCAACGCCGCGAGCTGTTGCCCGGTATTTTTCTGTAGTACCGACATCAGGAAGTCTTTCCACAACATACATGGGCTGGGCAGCGATCTGATTAAGGGAATGAGTTGGTGTACGGGCTGTGTTGCTTGACCAGACATACTGCTGGGTAGTGCCGGAGCAGTCTGGAGCGCCTGTGCCGTTCCAGTAAGTGGCGCTGTTAGGCAAACAGGTATTTATTGCACGAAGTCCAGTTGCCGCAACTGTGCCGGATGTGGTTGTTGCTGGGGCAGGGATTAATGCCCGTATAGTTTGGCCTGTGGCTAGGTTTTGTTCCACATGTTTAAGGGCTGCTTCGGCGGCCTGAAAAGCCAGGTCGCGGCTACGCGTATTACCAGACATGTGCTCTTCCAAGGTGCTCATCTGCGCAGAGTTAAGGCCCAGTAATGACAACATGATTAAAAAAACCAAACCTATGAAAAGCGTGACGCCTTTTTGTTTTGTCCCGAGTTTATGTCTAGACAGCGTTGACTTTATTGATGTGATATTTGGACAGCTGGCTATCATTGGGAAGGAGTTTAGCGGATTATGGTTAGCTGTTTTCATAGTCTATTTTTCACTGCAATAGTAGTGGTGAAAACTTTGCGTAATAAAAGGTCAGTAGGTGTTACTGTTTCGCCAGTACCGGTAATATCGCCGTCACCATTCATGTCTAATGAATATTGATGGGGTTCGGTGGTGATACCTTGTTCATCTTGCCTAGATACCATTAATAGGCTGACTCGTATGCCTAATACCGTTAACCAGTTGGCCGAGGTTGTCAGTGTGTCCGCAGTTACATAGCTATCAACAGCACGGTCGGCATTAGTGTCTATTCCATAAAGTAATTGCATGTTTTGTACACCCTCAATCAATTCTTCAGAAGTATTACTTGGGCTACCACCGGTTGCACCTAACGATTGCCTGAATAGGGCAGGTTCACCAGCGACATTAGTGCCTATGAAGTAAGTAACTGCTTTTAAGCGGTATATACGTGATCCTGCATCGAAGCTATCAATGGTTCCTGCCGGGGAGCCGAGAGCATAAGTTGAAGTTCCACTGCTGCTACCGTGCTGAATAATAGCGTTGCCACAACTGCCACTGGCAATTGTACATGTGTTGGTTTTTTGGAAGACTACGGTGCGTGAACAATCGGGCTTGGCTGCAATCAGAATAGTACCTTGTTGTATGTCATGGTTAGCAGTAAGAGTTATCTGCGATGTTCCTGTATTATGGGAAGAAACAATATATTGTTGACTGTTATCTGTATGTAACACAGTTAATGCATCGCCGCGCAATACATTGCCGATTACGCCGGTTACACCCGTTGGAAAAGTGCTCCAGTTGGTTCCGCTGGCAAAGTCATAGCCAACCAAGGGTTGACCGATCAAATTTTTGTCCCAGTCGGTAGAGGAGCTCAAAATGTTAATATCGCCAGACGCTGCAGGATTAAGTGGACATCCTGTAAAACGTGTCATGCGAATATCTTTGTCCATGATTTCAAAGGCGATGCGGGCACCTTCCTGCATTCGCGCTAAAGCATCTTGGCTGCGAAACCCCTGTCTACTGGCCAAGAAGATATAACCGATTCCTGCAATGATAATTAAACCAATAGTTAAGGAAATCATCATTTCAATTAATGTTACGCCCAGCATGTTTTTGTGTAGGCGTTTGAAACAACTTGAGCGTGATGTAATTTTCATATAACGCTTTGAGTGCTAAATACAGTTGGAGTTATTGTGCCGTCGCTGGCACCTTTGGCGACTTCGCTCCAGCGAATATTAATAGTGACATTGCCAGCACCATCTACACTGACCTGCCCATCACCAGAAGAAAGTGCTTGTTCAATGCTGGTTTTCCAGTCTCTTAATTCGTTATTCTGAATTGCAGTCCCCGTAATGCTGCTACTTGGGTCACTACCGCTGGCGGCATAATTAACATTGAAACTTCCTGCTACAGCCAATGTTCGATTTAAACGCAGCCGCTCAAGAATATCTTGGGCTAATAATGTAGCTTCAGTACGCATAAATGCAGCATTGTTTGTTTTTGAAGAAAGTGAGATTAATCCAGCTTGACCAAGCAGGCCTAATGAAATGATGATCATGGTGACTAAAACTTCAATTAAACTGCTGCCGTTTTGTTGGGTATTTAAAAAGCATTTAGGCATTGCAGGTTCCCTTGGTAAAGCGATTACGGCCGGTAGTTGAAATGTTAATTGTTCTTGCTATACCGCCCACACAAATTAAGATGTTTCCCGCTCCATTGCTCATTCCTGATGGAAGGTAGCTTATATAGTTTGTGAAAATGGTGTCTGGAGTGATAGCGGCATTGCTACTTGATGGTTGTCCTACTTTTAATCGGGTATCAGCGTTGTCAACAGTACCTAAAGTGCCGGTGTCGACAAAAATTAGCCAGCCATTTTGCCAATTTGCTGAAGTGGAACAAGTCGGGTTTGTGGCAGTGATATCGGATTTGCATACTGTTACTTGCGCTCCACGTTTTATAGCTTCGGAGCGCGCCAAGTTAATCGAAGAGGCAAATTCGTTTGCAAGACTATTTGAACGGGTGTCGTTTATCATAGATTGGAAGCTCGGAGCGCCTATAGCGGCAACAATTCCCACTATTGAAACGGTAACCATTAGCTCAACCAAGCTAAAGCCTGATTCATATAGTTTGTTTCGCTGTATGATAGGTTTTTTATTGGCATTGCTTAATGTTACTTGAGTGATGATTTCATGTGTTTTGTTTTTTAAATCAGTGATAAATTGTTTCATAAAGTAATGAAAGAAATAGGTTTTTTGTTCATGAGGTAAGCTGCGTATGGGCAAATAAAGGTAACTATAGTCAAGATGAATATGTTGAAAAAATGTTTATTGAGTTTGAACCTGATGTGTATTCCAGCGGTATGTGCATGGTTTTTCCGGTTTCCTTTTGGCAGGTTATTTTAACAACTAATCATTTATAAATGGGCATACCACATTATTTATAATGTCAGTATAGTTAGGGAATGAGTAACTTGCCACTTCTATTAATCTAATCTTAATCGACTATGGGAGTCTAAACTGATTCTATTGTTTAATAACGTGAAGTAATAAAAAATTTGATCGGCCATTGTAAATCTCTTAAGTCATGGAACAATTAAACTAAAAAGGAGATAGCAATGAAAAATGAAATAGAAGACGATAAGTTTGTTAATTACTTGTTGATTGGAATGATGGTTTTTGCATTTTTAGTTATGTTGGTCATGTGAGTCTTTGTTTTTTATTCTAATCAAACCATTTAGGGTAGCTTTTGTTTGCGGGTTTTTTTAAGAAAATCTCCAAACTAATTTTTTTGTTGATTAATTTATGAGGAGAGATAACGCTATGACAAATCAAGACGAAAATAATATCGAAATAGTAAAACCAATAGCAGTCGAAGAACAGGAAGATGTTGTGGATAATGTTGCAGGTACCCTTAAATCTTTATTATTCGGTATCGGTGGCTTGATTTTGGTTTTATCCATCGCAGTAATGCTGCCGATGTTTTTGACTTATTTATCTGAGGGTGACACGCGAGCACCGTCAGAGATTCACGCTACAGATTCGGTCAGAAAAAACAGTCAAAATTCCTATATGAAATGACCAATAAAAATATTGGTTGTGTGGCCTTTATTTAAAACCAAGTCATTTTTTTTGAGTCAAAATTAACTATTAGAGGAGGAAGAAACCATGGGTCCTTATTATCGGAATACCTCACAGGGAATGGGTAGCTTTTTTGAGATGTTTTACGAACACCCAATTGTCATGGCAATAGTTGTGGCGGTTGTTGTGTTTACCGGTGTCTATATTTGGCGCAAGAAAAAGTCTGACGAAGTTTCGAGGTTGTAAACTTTAAACAGTTCTAATCTAAGTGTTCAGTTAACGCCATTCTTGTTATACAAAGCCAACACGGTTTTGACATAATTTTGCGTTTCAGGATAGGGCGGGATTGAGTTATTGTGTCTAATGACTGCATTTTCGCCCGCATTATAAGCGGCAACCACCAAGTCAAGATTGGAATCAAACAGTCTGATCAAGTCTTTCAAATAACGTGTGCCACCATCAATATTCTGATCGGGACTATTGCGATCAATAACACCATAACGTCTTGCCGTTTCAGGCATTAATTGCATCAATCCTACCGCTCCGGCTGAAGAAATTGCCGTAGCATTATAAGCGGATTCAGCCTGAATAACGGCGTGTACCAGTTTAGCATCGACCTGATGACGATTGGCGGCTTCAGTGATAATGTCGGTAAATTTTCTTTTATTTGCGCCCATAAAGGGCAGGGCAGCATTGTAATTTAATGCCCGTGTACGGATGATGCGTTTATAAGAATTATTGGGTGGCTTATCGGTATAGTAGACATGGCCGTTATTATCGACAAACTTAAAAATGTCGGCCAGTGCCTCGGTGGAGAAAAGTAAACTGGTCAAAATAACGGCAATCTTATTCATCTTTGTGCCTATTCTCAGGTTTAAAAACAGTATTTAAATAACGTTAACAGTTATTTGGTTTTTATCCTTTTATGACAATCATGCTGGCGGCCTTTAGTGCCCGTGTTCTTGCTTCCTCGACTGTGTCCGCGGTCGCTAAAGCAACACCCATGCGTCTGTTTACAAACGCTTCCGGCTTGCCAAACAATCTGATTTCGCTGGTGGGAACTGTTAGCGCCTTTTCCAGACCTTCATAAACGACGTCTTTTGCATTAATTCCGCCAAGGATTACAGCGCTGGCTCCGGCGCTGTGATAGCCTGCGTAGACAGGTAAGCCTAAAATGGCTCTGGCGTGCAAGTCAAATTCAGTTTGATTTTGGGTAACCATGGTGACCATACCCGTATCATGCGGTCTGGGACTGACTTCGCTAAACCAGACGTCATCGCCATTAACAAAAAGTTCAACGCCGAATAAGCCCAAGCCACCGATTTCGTTGGTGATTTTAAATGCAATATCCTGTGAGGTTTTTAGAGCGGCAGGGCTCATAGCTTGCGGTTGCCAGCTTTCGCGGTAATCACCGTTTTCCTGTACATGGCCTATAGGTGCGCAAAAATGAGTTTTGATTTCGCAGTGTTCATCTTTAGCACGAACCGTTAATAAGGTGATTTCAAAATCAAAATCGATTTTTGCTTCAACGATGACTTTGCCAGTATCAACCCGACCGCTGGATTTGGCGTAATCCCAGGCAGCTTCAAGCTGATCCGCGCTTTTAACCATCGATTGACCTTTGCCAGAGGAGGACATGGTCGGCTTGATAAAACAGGGATAACCAATACCGTTGTCAACCGCAGTTTGTAGTTCGGCAAAACTTTCTGCGAACGCATACTTTGAGGTGGGGATTTTAAGTTGTTCGGCGGCCAGATTTCTGATTCCTTCGCGGTTCATGGTCAGTTGAATGGCTCTGGCGTTTGGCACTACTGTGCAAAGTCCTTCCGCTTCAATGTCAAGTAGTGCTTGGGTTGCAATGGCTTCAATTTCAGGGATGATAAAGTCGGGTTTTTCCAGGGCGATCAGGTTTTTTACAGCGACCGTATCGGTCATATCTAGCACATGACTGCGATGCGCTACTTGATGGGCCGGTGCATTGGCGTAACGGTCTGCTGCTATGACTTCCACGCCATAACGCTGTAAGGCGATTGCCAATTCCTTACCCAATTCGCCACTGCCCAACAGCAGGGCTTTGGTTGCGTTGTTGGATAATGCGGTACCTATTTTCATTGTGAACCTGCCAGATAGTTATCTATATCTTCTTTGGAAAAACCGATTTTTTTAGCCACGCGATCGGCATGGCTGACTCGCGAAATACCCTCAATCAGTTTATAGGTAGGTGCGTCATTGGCAAACTCCACTTGTCTGGGTAAGCCGATGCGCTGAGCCACAAAATGATCGACCAGGTGATGATTGTGGGTGATTAAAATCGTGCTGTTGCCTTTTCGATAAAAACCGTTAAGCACATTTGACGATGATTCCATTTTTTCTTCAAAGGTTGTGCCTTCGGATAATTCATCAAGCACCACCAGGCTTTTAGGGCTTGATGCTAAAAATATATCTTTGGTTCTTTTTAATTCGGTGCCAAAACGACCTTCGCCGTCATCCAGATGACTAATATCAGGCGCTTGATAAAAAATACGATCGGCAACGGTGAGTCGTGCTGATTTAGCTGGAACATAGCAGCCAATCTGTGCCAACAGTTGAATTTGGGTGATGGTTTTGCAAAAAGCAGTCTTGCCGCCACTATTGGGGCCGGTTACCAATACCAGTTTGTCCTCATCCAGGACAAAATCATTGCCCACATAATCCGGATTTTGTTTGCCTAAAACCGGGTTTCTGGCGTCTTCCAGATTGATCTGGTGATGCGGTGCCTCAAGCAGTTCTGGCAGAACTTTATTGCCGCCGAAAGCTTCGGCAAATTTGATAAACGACAACAATTCATCCAATTGACCCAAAGCATCGATAGTTTCGGCTACGGCGGGTGATTTTTTAAACTCGTTTCTTAGCGGAATAATGCAACTGTCGCGATCAAAACCGCCGACGATCGGAAAATAAACCAGTAAAAGTGGCACAACAAAAATACTGGCTGTGGGAATAGCTTCAACTGAAACCTGAAACATGTCAGTTGGAAAAAAATGTGCCATTGCCCAGATTGCTCCAAAAAATAAGGATATCAATACCGGTTTGAATATGCGGGGTTTAAAAATGATCGCCGGTGAAAATGAACCCTGGCGTTGTTCTTTGCACTGAATGCTGTTTTCGGTAATGTAAACCGGGCCTTCTATTAAAGAATAGGGGCGTGACTCAGCAAACGTTTTTATTTTGTCGAAAATGGCTTTTAGATATTCGCTTTTCGGCGTTTCGATAGCCTGAACTTCAGCAACCAGATCAAGTATGAAGCGGATGCCACGTTTATATTGCAGATAGCCGTAACCTTCAATTTCATAGTCTGCTCTGGCGGTTCCCATTGAGCCTAGAAATTCACCAAACAACAATAAATAAAAGTTTTTTTCGTTAGGTACAGCTTGATGTACCAGATATTCGAGCTGTTCTTTCAGCGCAGGATTCGCCTGTAGTTCTTCAATGGCTTGCTGTTTTGCTTTAATCTGCTCAAGATTATCCAGCGGTTGCGATAAAGATCTAAATAATGTCGCTTGTCCTGCCAGGGTGGAGGCGTGATTGCTGACCTCAAATAATTGATCGACTTCAATGGTGTTGAAGGAGCGTTCATCAAGGACGCCGGCATCGGTAGCTAAAGTTTTACTGGCTTTGATGGTCGGTAAGCTATCTTGCCAGCTTTCTAGTAGGGTTGGGTTCATCTGTTTAGCCTTTTGTGACCGGAATTATCGTTTACATACCGGTCAATGACATTTAAACAATTTAAATGCACTTACGTAATGGGAGGACGCGGTACATTGAAAAATTAACTACTAAAGTTTTTGTTCAAGCATACTAACTATAGCATCAACATGAAGTTCCGAATCATTTAAAGCTGCAATATAGCGATAGTCTTCGCCTCCGGACTCGAGGAATATTGACTTGTTTTCCATAGCTATTTCTTCCAGCGTTTCCAGGCAGTCGACAGCAAAACCGGGACAGACTACATCAATTTTCTTGATGCCCTTGGCTGGAAGCTCTTCCAGTGTGTTGACGCAATAAGGCTTTAGCCATTCCGCCTTACCAAAACGTGACTGAAAAACAAGCATCCATTGCTTTTGATCAAGCCCCAGCTTTTCAGCAATCAAGGCGCCGGTTTTGTGGCATTGATGAAAATAAGGGTCACCCCATTTGGTCAGTTGTTCTGGCAAACCATGAAAAGACATTAATAATAGCTCATTTTTACCATGTTCCTGCCAATGCCGGTTTATGGATTCGGCAACGGCAGCAATATAGCGACTGTCCTGGTGATAATCACTGATAAAGTGGATGTTGGGTAGGTGTCGCCACTGGTTGAGTTCTTTGACCATATCATCATAGATTGATGCTGTGGTGGTCGAAGAATATTGAGGATACAACGGCAGGATAATTAAATTATCAATCCCTTCTTTTTTAAAAGCTTGTAATTGTTTTGCGATGGAGGGTTCACCATAACGCATTACATGTTGGGTTATGACGCCTTGAGAATTTAGCTTGTCGGCAACTTTTTCAGTTAATTGGCGGGTCAGAAAAATTAACGGTGAACCTTTTTTATGCCATATTTTTTTATAGGCTTTTAAAGATTTACTGGGACGAAATGGCAACACAATAAAATGCAAGATCATCCACCAAAGTGGGCGTGGCAGATTAACTACTCGCGGGTCCCACAGAAATTCTTTAAGAAAACGTCTGACTGCAGAAACTGTCGGTGCTGCAGGCGAGCCCAGATTGGCCAGCAGGACACCGGTTTTTTTGTGTGACATGTGTTCGACTCCGCTCGCTATGAGTAGTTTTTATATTATCAGGGTAGGTCTATCGATTGATCAGATTTAAAAATTCCGACCGGGTGCTGATCTCTTTACGAAAAATGCCGGTCATGACTGATGTTGTCATCACCGAATTTTGTTTTTCAACACCGCGCATCATCATGCACAAATGTTTGGCTTCAATAACTACGGCAACGCCTCTGGCACCGGTTGCTTTTTCTATCGCGTCAGCTATTTGTTTGGTCAGTACTTCCTGGATTTGCAGGCGGCGTGCATACATGTCAATAACGCGAGCTACTTTGGACAGTCCCATCACTTTACCCTGTGGTAAATAGCCTACGTGACATTTGCCGATAAACGGCAGTAAATGGTGTTCACATAAAGAATAGAGTTCGATGTCTTTTACAATGACCATGTCTTCAGTGTCCGCAGAAAAAATGGCACCGTTGAGCACTTCTTCCAGCGTTTTTTCGTAGCCGTTGTTTAAAAACTTGAAAGCCTTGGCCGCGCGTTTTGGCGTATCGATTAGACCTTCGCGAGTTAAATCTTCACCGACTGCTTCGATAATCTTGGCAAAATGCTCTTCCATTATTTCTTTCCTGGTTGTAAAAATAGCCTGCCAGTATACAACATAGACCCTTTAATATTAAAGCTTTAGCGCTTCGTAAACCAAGGCGTCCGAATAAATAGCGCTTTAAAATTATGTTGCAAACCGCATCGTTTTCCTTGTAAAACCAAAACCTGGCACTTTAAGCAATTGAAATTATGTTAACTGCTAAGCACAATTGATTGTTGGGTGCGCTATTAAATACGACGGTTAAGTTTTGTTAAGATTAATTTAAGGTTAAATCATGAGAATAGCCTATCAGTATTAATACGTAGATTATATGAACCCAGCAGAATCGACTATGAATGAAAGTACCATTATTTCATCAAGACGCAAGTTTCTAAAAAATATGGCTTATGGCTCTTTGCTGATGGCCGGTGGCATCGGAGTCGCAAACGCTAGAGCCAAACATAGTAACGCCCATACAGTACTTACTCCACACTCAGTTCATCATAAAAAACATGTTCATGATACGCTGAATCAGCATGTTTCTTTTTTAAAGCCTTCGTCTAAGATCAACAGAACAAGCTTTTTCGATCGGCATTCGCCTTCGCATAAGATGCTGGCTTTCCATAACACTCATACGGGTGATCAGTTAAATCTGACCTATTTTGAGCAGGGGCGTTACATTACCGATGCTTTACACGAAATAAATCATTTGTTTCGAGACTATCATGACGGTACTGTCCATCCGATTGATCCAGCGTTGTTGGATCAACTTTATGATTTAAAGCATACGCTTGAAGTTAGAAAACCGTTCCATATCGTTTCAGGTTATCGTTCTCCGGCGACCAATGCCGATTTGCGCAAACACAGCGATGGCGTCGCCAAAAACAGTTTGCACATGGAGGGCAGGGCGATTGATATTCGCATTGAAGGACTAGACACCCGACGAATCAGAAATGCTGCGCTGGCTATGCAGCGTGGTGGTGTCGGTTATTATGAGCGATCTGATTTTGTGCATCTGGATACAGGTGACGTAAGAACTTGGGGTGGTTAGTTCATATTCCCAAACTTTGATGTTAAATCGATTATTTGTGGCGAATAGTAAACTGACTGTCCTGATGCTAGAATCAACAGTTCTACAATTTAAACTTTTAGGAACAGCATGAGCAAAATCACTATAGAACACAATCCGAGTGAAGACAGATTAAAAGAGCTGGGTGTTTCCGGTTGGGAAATCTGGGAAAAAGAGATTTCAACGTTTCCAATTGACTTTGATGAAACTGAATGTGCTTATGTTTTAGAAGGAGAGATTTTGGTTACGCCAGCTGGTGGTAAGCCTGTACGAATCCTCCCAGGTGATTTGG
This sequence comes from uncultured Methylobacter sp., assembly GCA_903832775.1. Classification (GTDB taxonomy): domain Bacteria; phylum Pseudomonadota; class Gammaproteobacteria; order Methylococcales; family Methylomonadaceae; genus Methylobacter_A. Next base: position 15,194 of record CAILCX010000212.1, read on the forward strand.
TGTCGTTCCATGCGGGTCTCGATAGTCAATGGGAAGTCGTAAAGCCTTTACGTAAGCATTACAGCTACGATTATCCCAATGGTATTTAATCGTTTTTACGGGATAATGCTCTATATAAAAATCCTGTGAAATAAAACATAGGATAATCTAAATTTAACCTGACAAATGCTTAGGTATTGTCGGGTTAAATTTTTGAAGTATCTTTTGATTGTAATCTCGGTTTAGGAATCTTTAAGGTCTTTAAAGATTAGCGTCGGTTGGTTGTTTATGAAAGTGTGTTCGTTAAATTCATCGATATAAATAGCATTTAAAGTCACTTCTTCATACAGCCAATAATAAAAGTCGCCTTCAAAAACACTATATCTATGGCTATATTTGCACTGGATCGATTGCTTGTTCAATGAGCCAAGTATTTTAGCTGTATTATCAGGGTTAAGTTTGTCAAAATAACCCAGTTTGCTGTTTTCTACATCCAGTTCAAAACGATCCAATTTTATTTTTCCGCATGTCAACTGCTCAGCTTTTATTTCCTTGTGACGTAAATTCCCGTCATGCTGATCAATTAGAATAGCCTTATTCATAAAGTAAAAAGCCGGTGGGAACTTAATTGCAAAACAGTTGGGACTATTTGCGCGTTGTAAAATATGAGCGGCAGTCCGCTCAGATTTATCCCATTGTTTAATAATAAGTTGTAAAGCCAGCATGATGTTATCCAGTATTTCGGGCAAAAAAAACCCGCTAATTAAAGCGGGCTCTTCATTTCAAGACTTTTAAATGGCTACAAGAGTTTTAATTCCCTTCTTTGCCATGTAGAGGTTGTTGTGGTTTACCGTCAACTTCCAATTGTACGCGACGGTTGTTTGCGCGACCTTCTTCAGTATCATTGGAGTCTATAGGTTGAGTCCAGCCATAGCCACGGGTAGTCAGATTAGCTGAATGAGTTCCATCGACCAGATATTTTTTAACAGCCATAGCGCGACGTTCAGACAAACTCATATTATGTTTTAAACCGCCTGTTTTGCTGGTGTGTCCTTGAATTTCGATGACCAATTCAGGATGGCTTTTGATAACTTTTGCAGTATTGTCCAGATTTGCAAAGTATTGTGGTTTGATATTGTCTTTATCATTATCAAATTTGACATCAACAATCCAACAACCTTTTATGCTGACTTTAACGCCAGGTAAGGTATCAGGGCAGATATCGTTGCAATCGTTGACGCCGTCGTTATCGCCATCAAGAGTAGAGCAATCTGCTACAACAACTGGAGCTGGCGCAGCTACAGGAATTATGGCGGGCGCTTCTGCGGCAACTGCTTTAGGCTTTGGTCCCAGCGGAATAACAAAACCAAGGTTTACAACCATGTCATGAAATTCGTCGGTACCGGGCTGAAGATTAGCGTTGAAATTATTGTTGTAGCGATAGCGAACATCACTGCGAACCAGGAAGTTATCATGAAGCTCGTAAGTGAAACCTGCACCTGCTTCGCCGATGAAGCCGGCACCGCTATCACCATTATGGCTGGAGTTCATTCCACCTATACCGATGACGGTATAAGGTGAAAATACACCGCGAGAGATGAAATATTGAACGTCTGCGGTGCCACCGGTTAAATCCCAGTTTCCGTTTTGATTCGCGCCTTGTAGTCCTTGATAGAAGCCCTTCAATTCGACATTGAAGTGTTCGTTAAGGATCTTTCCAAAACCCATGCCGCCGCCCCATCCACTATGGGAGTTGCGATCGCCATCTTGTAAAAGAAATGTGCCAAAGGGTGCGACATACCATCTATTGTCTTGGTATTTGTCAGCATGTGCGTTTGATAAAAATCCCAGGCTTGTAAGAGCCAACAGGGCAAGTAATTGTTTTTTCCGCATAACATTCTCCTTACTTATTGATAGTAAACGGTACAACATATACGTTGTATAAAACTAAATATGATTTTTAATTCTATCACCATATTCGGATTTAAAACATGTTCTTGCTTGTTTTTTAATCAGGAAAATAATTATACATTTAATGATAGATGAATGATTCGGTCGCTTTCGGTTTAGTTATACCTATATAAATAAGTGGGTTAGGATGCCTGCACGATTTTCTTGACGTGAGATTTTATACAATAAGTTTATGTTGCAGCCCTGCATATTTATTTGTTTTTAGGCGTCTTTAAAAATTAAAATTATAATCTTTGCATGTTTGGTTTTATTCGTTGTAAAACTGATTACAACTAATTTATAAAGGTGAAAGTTAATGGAAAGAAGCGAAGCGATGGACTTTATGATTAAGTTGCTCAAACTTATGTTACATAAAGAGGGGTCTGATTTATTTATTACCGCCGGTTTTCCGCCGGCCATAAAGATAAAAGGCAAGATGACACCAATTTTGCAAAAACCCTTATCGGCTAGCGATGCGAAAGCACTGACGCATTGCATAATGAATCATAAACAGCTTAAAGAGTTTGAAGAAACCAATGAATGCAATTTTGCTATTGCTCCAGAAGGGTTATCGAGATTTCGGGTTAATGCTTATGTACAGCAGGGTTCTCAAGGTTTGGTGATCAGGGTCATCGCTGCGGAATTGCCCAATTTTGATAAGCTAGGATTACCGCCTGTTTTAAAAGAAGTCATGATGGCTAAAAATGGTCTTATCATCATGGTGGGTGCTACAGGTTCGGGCAAATCGACTTCCATGGCCGCAATGATAGATCATCGCAATGCCAATAGTTACGGTCATATCATCACCTTGGAAGACCCCATTGAATATGTCCACGCCCATAAAAACTGCGTAGTCATGCAACGCGAAGTTGGTGTAGACACCAAGACTTGGGAAGCCGGTTTACATAATACTTTACGTCAAGCGCCAGATGTTATTGTTTTAGGCGAGATTCGAAGTGCAGACATTATGACTTATGGGCTGGAGTTTTCTCAAACAGGGCATTTAGCGCTGGCTACCTTGCATGCGAACAATGCCAATCAAGCTATAGACAGGATATTAGGTTTCTTTCCGATGGAAGCCCAGGCAAAACTGATGCAGGACATCGCTGTTAATTTGCGCGCCATTATTTCCCAGCGTCTGGTTAAAACAGTTGATGGTGGGCGATGTGCGGCTATTGAAATCTTATTAAATACACCGTTAATTTCAGATTATATTGCAAAAGGTGAAGCTGCCAGCATCAAGCCACTCATGGCAAAATCTCGTGAATTGGGTATGCAAACTTTTGATCAGTCTTTATTGGAACTCTATAAGGCTGGCAAAATTGATTATGACGAAGCTTTAAGAAACGCTGATTCCCAAAATGAATTACGTCTACAGATAAAACTCAGCTCTGGTGAAGATAGGTCTCACGGTGGACTTTCTTTGCAAGCAAAAGAACAAAGCGAGGAGGAAAATGATAATGATGCCGGTTGATTATCGGGTTGATTGAAATCCACTGTTTATCATAAGTCGGTATAATAAGGAATAATTCTAAATATTTTTGTAAGTGATATGAGTAAACAAAGAAAAGCAGTGGCATTAATTTCCGGTGGTCTCGATTCGATGCTGGCGGCAAAAACTATTATGGAGCAAGGTATCCATGTCGAAGGCATTAACTTCTTTACCGGTTTTTGCGTAGAAGGCCACACACATGCCATCAGGGCTAATAATAAAGCCAAGCCCAAACGCAATAATTCGCTTTGGGTTGCCGAACAGTTGGGCATGAAGCTGCATATTGTTGATGTCATAGAAGAATATAAAAATGTTCTGATTAATCCCAAACACGGCTACGGCGCACACATGAATCCTTGTCTGGATTGCAAGATTTTCATGGTGAGCAAGGCCAAGCAGTGGATAGCTGAAAATGATTTTGACTTTATTATCACCGGTGAAGTAATCGGTCAAAGGCCGATGTCTCAACGTAAAGCGACTATGCCGATCGTGGCTAAAGAGTCGGGCGCCGATGATTTATTACTGAGACCTTTATGTGCCAAGAATTTGCCCGCAACGCTCCCTGAACGGGAAGGCTGGGTAGATAGAGAAAAGCTGCACGATTTTACCGGCCGTTCGCGGAAACCGCAGATTTCGATGGCTGAAAAATTCGGTTTTGACGATTATGCCCAACCGGCAGGCGGCTGTTGTTTTCTGACTGACGCCAGCTATTCGGCAAAACTGGTTGATTTATGGAAAGCGCGTGACGGCGATAGACAATATGACCTTGATGATGTCATGTTGTTAAAAGTCGGACGACACATCAGACCAGAGCAAAATTTCAAAGTCATCATTGCTCGTGAAGAGGGCGAAGGCCGCTTCATGCAAGGTTATAAAAAAGACTTTACTACACTGACTTGCGTTAGTCATCCCGGTGCTTTGGCGCTTGTTGATGGTTCGCCTTCGGCTGAAGATTTGTTCCTGGCCGCCAGAATTACAGCCCGCTATGGACAAGGTCGTGACGCAGAGCAAGTCGATGTATGTATCGCCGGAAAGGACGGCTCGGAAATGATTATTCAGGTAAAACCGTTTGGCGTGGAAGAAATTCCGAAAGAATGGTTTATATGAATAGAGAAACATTAAATGCGCGTCGACTGTTATGCCCGTTGCCGGTAATTCGTACGCAGGATAAAGTCAAACAGCTTAAAACGGGAGATCAGTTGGAAGTGATTTGTACTGATCCCGGCGTGATGCAGGACATACCGGCCTGGTGTCGTATCAATGGACATAAGGTGCTGGAAACTACTTCAGGCGATAATGAATACATTATAATTTTGGAAGTAGGCGCCTAGTGGCTGAAGTTGTAGATGCCTTTAAAATGGATAAACTTAAAACCCGTGCCAGTTATGTTGGAGCGGCTGTTAATATATTCCAGACACTGATTAAAATCGGTTTCGGGATTTTGGGGCAGTCTGCAGCGCTGGTGGCTGATGGTATTCATTCTCTGTCGGATTTATTGAGCGATCTTTTAGTGATTACCGCTGTTAGACTAGGTAGTCGTGAGGCGGATCATGATCATCCTTATGGCCATCGTCGTTTTGAAACCATAGCAACAGTGATTCTGGGCGGCAGTTTAATCGCGATAGGCGGGGCAATTGCCTGGACGGTGATGGAACGTATGGCTCACCCTGAAAATCTACCGGTACCCAACAGTTTGTCACTGGGTGTCGCGGCGCTTTCGATTCTGGTTAACGAATGGCTCTATCAATATACCAAACGTATTGCTAAAACTACCCGCTCAAAATTACTGTTGGCCAATGCCTGGCATCAGCGCAGTGATGCGATTTCGTCGTTGGTGGTTTTATTCGGTATTGGTGCGGTTATGCTCGGCTATCCTTTCGCTGACGCGGTTGCTGCCATCGTGGTTGCATTAATGGTGGCAAAAATCGGTTTGAATCTGATGCTTGAAAGCATTAAGGAATTGGTTGATACCTCTTTGCCGCCCAAGTTGGTTGCAGAGATCAGGGCAGCCATTCATGAGATTGATGGCGTTGAAGGAATTCATTTATTGCGTACACGACAAATGGGCGAGGATGCATTGATTGATGCGCATATTGTCGTTGATCCTCGAATCACTGTTTCTGAAGGTCATATGATTAGTGACATCGTGAGGGATGATCTGATCAGGCGTTTTGATGACGTAATGGATGTGCTGGTGCATGTCGATCCAGAAGATGACGAAAGTTTGCTTGATATTTCCAAACCACTGTCCCGCAGTGAAGTACAACGCTTATTGAATATTTATTTGTCGGATTTTCAGTCCTATATAGAAGATTTCAGAATTCATTATCTGGATGGACAGATTGAATTGGAAGTTATTTTTCCTTTTTCAGTGAGTGAACAGCCGCAACAGTTAGAAAAAATCAGAAAGCAATGCAAGCTGATGCGCATGGAAGTGAAAAAAATTGATAACGTATTTGTGTTTTTTAAAGTTTAACGAGGTTTTATATGGCAGTAGGGCAGTGCAGTTTTCCGGTTATGCATCCAGTACCTGGCATCACGCTGGGTAGTGCGAATGCCGGCATTAAGCAAACCGTCAGGGATGATGTTCTGGTGATACAAATGGCTGAGCAGTCAACTTGCGCCGCTGTTTTTACCCAGAATGCGTTTTGCGCCGCACCTGTTCATGTGGCCAAGGCAAATTTGCTTCATGCGCCGCGCTGGTTGTTGATTAATTCCGGCAACGCCAATGCAGGAACCGGCGAACAGGGAATGACGGATGCTTTGACTTCGTGTGCTTATCTCGCCGAAGTTGTTGGCGGTGTTGCAACTCAGGTTCTGCCTTTTTCGACCGGTGTCATAGGCCAGTCGCTAGCGATCGACAAGATTAAATCTGTTTTGCCGACAATTATAAATAATCTGAGTCTTGATAATTGGACCAAGGCCGCGCAAGCCATTATGACTACAGATACTTTCCCTAAAGGCGTATCCAAAGTTATCGATATTGACGGTCAAACCATCACCATCAATGGCATTTCAAAAGGTGCCGGTATGATTCAGCCGAATATGGCGACCATGCTGGGTTTTATCGCGACTGATGCAAAAATCAACCAAAGCTTATTGCAGAACTGTCTGGCTTTAGCCGTTGAGCAATCCTTCAACCGCATCACGGTTGATGGTGATACTTCTACCAATGACGCTTGCGTATTGATGGCCAGCGGTTGCTCGCTGGTTCCTGAAATTAAACAAGGCACCGAAACTTATCGTATTTTTTCGGATGCGGTGATGACTGTTTGCAAACAACTGGCAGAAGCCATTGTTAGAGATGGCGAGGGTGCAACCAAGTTGATGCGCATTGTGGTCGAGCAAGCAGCATCCGCGGAAGAAGCGGTGCGTGTCGGAAAAACCATCGCTCACTCGCCGTTGGTAAAGACCGCTTTTTTTGCCAGTGATCCGAATTGGGGCCGCATACTCGCTGCCGTAGGGCGTGCCGGTGTCGAAAATATGGTCTTGGAACATGTTCAGTTGTATCTGGATGAGGTGTGCATTGTCAGAAACGGTGGTAGAGCCGATGATTACACCGAAGAAGCCGGACAGCAAGTTATGAATCAGGAAGAAATTACCATAACCGTTAAACTGGGTCGTGGTTCAACTGTACAGGAAGTCCTGACCTGCGATTTATCTTATGAGTACGTAAAAATCAATGCGGAATATAGGACTTAGAAGTAGGTGAAAGGTTCAAGGTTCAGGGCGAAAGGTTTTATTGTTCCCACGTTTCGGTTTAGGCATACGGTTTTGGATTTTTCAGCATCTACTAAGCAATGACCATCCTCCAAGTTGCTGTAGGCGTTATAAAAAATTTCGAAGGGAAAATTCTAATTTCCCGACGTCATGAGTCTTCCCATCAAGGTGGTTTGTGGGAGTTTCCCGGCGGCAAGATTCGAGCATTGGAAACCCCAGAGTTTGCCTTGGCGAGGGAACTGAAAGAAGAACTGAATATTACCGTGACCTTGGCAACGCCCTTGATTACGGTCAATCATCAATACCCTGATTTGGCCGTCCAGATTAAGGTTTTTTTGGTTGATCAGTTTTTAGGTGAAGCTCAAGGTTGTGAGGGTCAGGTAATCAAATGGGTAACACCTTCCGATTTTGAACAATATGACTTTCCAGCAGCCAATCAGCCGATTATTACTGCTGCCCGCTTGCCGCCTTATTATGCGATTTTAGATAACATCGAGCCGACCTTGTTACTGTCGAATTTGCAAAAAATATTGAACATAGGCGTCAAGTTGATCCAGGCACGCTTAAAAAATTTGCCAGCAGCCGACGTTACAAAGTTTATTGAACACGCTTATCCTTTATGTGAACAGCATCAGGCGTTGTTATTAATGAATTCTGCCGTTGACTATGCTGGAACTGTTGATGGCCTGCATTTAACCGGACGTCATTTAATGGCCCTGGAACAGCGACCTGAAAATGTCAAATTGCTTGCCGCTTCCTGCCATAATCTTGAGCAATTAAGGCACGCGCAAAACTTGGGAGTAGATTTTGTGGTATTGGGCCCGGTTATGGCAACCAAAACTCATCCCGGAGCTTCTTCGCTAGGCTGGACGGCATTTACCGAACTTGTTGCCAGAATTAATCTTCCTGTTTACGCCTTGGGAGGAATGACAACCGATTGTCTGCCGATTGCGAGGCAGAGTGGCGGACAGGGAATAGCTGCTGTCAGGGCATTTCTGGATTGACTCGAATTTACGAGTTACCTTTGCAAGTGCATTGTTAGCGGTTATCATTGCGCCGATAACTGATCACGTATTTCGTTTGTTTCTATTTTAAGGAGGTTGCTTTATGGCTGTTTCACTTACTAAAGGCGGTAACATCAGTCTGTCCAAGACCGATCCTACCCTTAAAAATCTGATTGTCGGTCTTGGCTGGGATGCTAGACCCACTGATGGCGCGGATTTTGATCTGGATGCCAGCGCCTTTATGGTCAAAGAAGACGGTAAGGTGAGATCCGACAGTGATTTTATTTTTTACAATCAAACCAAATCTACCTGCGGCTCGATAGAGCACACCGGCGATAACCGTACCGGTGCCGGTGATGGGGATGATGAAGCCGTTATTGTGTTGCTCGATAAAATACCCGCAGATATTCAACGCGTGGTATTTGTTGTTACTATTCATGACGCAGAAGCACGTAAACAAAATTTCGGTCAGGTATCAAAAGCTTATGTGCGGGTGGTTAATAAAGACTCAAATAGCGAAGTTGCACGTTATGATTTAAGCGAAGACGCTTCTATTGAAACCGCGATGGTGTTCGGTGAAATCTACAAGCATGGCGCTGAATGGAAATTTAAAGCGGTAGGTCAGGGTTATGCTGGCGGCTTGGCGGCTTTGGCCCGTCAATATGGAATTAATATTTAACATCATAAAAATACTTTAATAATAATCAGGAGAGAATCATGGCAGTATCACTTAGCAAGGGCGGAAACGTTAACCTTAGTAAAGAAGTACCAGGTCTGAATAAAATCGCCGTTGGTTTAGGCTGGGATGCCCGTGCAACAGATGGCGCGGCGTTTGATTTGGACGCCAGTGTATTTTTGGTCAAACTGGATGGTAAAGTTCGTTCAGATAGCGATTTTTGTTTTTACAACAACAAAGTGGCAGGCGATGGTGCCGTTCAACATATGGGCGACAACACTACCGGCGTGGGCGATGGCGATGATGAAACGGTTAAGGTTGAATTATCAAAAGTTCCCTCAGAATTGGACAAAATCGTATTTTCCGTGACCATTCATGACGCCGAAGCGCGCAAACAGAATTTTGGCCAAGTCAGTCATGCTTTTATTCGTATTATCAACGAAGATGGCGGCGCAGAGATCGCGCGTTATGATTTAAGCGAAGACGCTTCAATCGAGACGGCCATGATTTTTGGCGAGATCTATCGTGTAGGTTCAGAGTGGAAGTTTAAAGCGGTTGGCCAAGGCTTTGCCGGTGGCCTTGGGCCTTTAGCCGGTTCTTTTGGCGTTAATGTTTAATTACTTTGGTCGATACACCAAGTAATTAAAAAACTATTTTTGTCTTTACCAATACACAAAGGGCACGAAGAAATAAATCTTCGTGCCCTTTGTGTATTTGGAACTGATATTCTTTTAAGCTTTTTGTGGCCCCCTGTTTTTGGTAAGTCTGCAAAAAAAATCATTAAGGTAATCTGTATGGCTATTAATTTACAAAAAGGGCAAAAAATCTCTTTGTCCAAAGAATCCGGCGGTTCGTTGAGCCAAGTTGTAATGGGACTGGGTTGGGATGCTAAAAAAGTCCAGGTCAGTATGTTAAAAGGCATGTTCGGCGGCGGTAAAACTGATGCTATCGATTTGGATGCTTCTTGTGTACTGTTTGACGATCAAAACAAAGTAGTTGATATCATCTATTTTGGACAGTTAAAAAGCCGTGATGGCAGTATTGTGCATACCGGCGACAACCGTTCTGGTGCGGGTGACGGAGATGATGAGCAAATCAAGGTTGATCTGAATAATGTTCCAGAAAAGGTTAAATCACTGGTGTTTACCGTTAACTCTTTTTCCGGTCAAACGTTTAACGAAGTTGAAAATGCCTATTGCCGTATCGTTGACAGCAGCAATAATTCAGAAGTTGCCCGTTATACTTTAAGTTCGCAGGGCACGCATACCGCGCAAATCATGGCAAAAGTGTATCGTCATAATGGCGAATGGAAAATGCACGCGATTGGTGAAAATGGTGTCGGTCGAACTATTGATGCCTTGTTGCCGCAAATAGTTATCCATTTGTAGGCATCAATGAGAATTTGGTTTAACAAAACATTTTCGACCATCCACGCAGTCTTCAGAAATCTTCATCAGTCAGTTCCGGCTGGTGAAGTCACCTTGATTTGTACTCATACTTACGCCCACGCGGCGGCCTTTTTGGCGGCCGATGAAAGTTATCTGGAACCGGCTGAACTGACAGATTACGAGTACCTTGAATGGTGCGTGGCGTTTTGCAGAGAGCATAATGTTCAGTTATTTTGGCCCGGCAAAGCAGCGGCGTTAATTGCCAAACACCATGGCTTGTTTCAGGCAGTCGGTGTACAGGTTGTTTCGGTCGCTGATTACGACACGCTGAGTTTGTTGCATAACAAAGCAGATTTTTATACGGCGTTGCCTGTTGAAGTTGCAAAAACTATGGATTTTATTGCCGTTAATAACCGTGAGGCATTTGATAATGCAGTCGTCGAGTTATCAACACAGCATAAAGTCATCTGTGTAAAACCCGCAGTTTCGGTGTTTGGTCTGGGTTTCCGGGTTTTGGATACGCAGCGAGACAGTATTACTCAGTTGCTTAAGGGTGTGGAGTATCAGATTCCCTTGCAAGAATTAAGACACGGCATGGTTAACACGGCTGAGTTTGATACTTTGCTGGTGATGGAACATCTGGGTGGACCTGAATGGAGCGTCGATTGTGCCGGGCGGCACGGCGAGTTGCTGAGTGCCGTACAACGCAAAAAATCGCAACTGGCTGGTGGCGGGCAAGCTATTGACAATAATGCCGAGATTGACGGCATGGTGAAAAGATTGACGTTACATTACCGTCTTAACGGCTTGTTTAATATCCAGTTTAAAGAAGGTGTGAACGGCGTGCGGTTACTAGAAATCAACCCCAGACCCTCCGGTGGCTTCGGCATGGCTTGTTTGGCAGGCGCAAACCTGGCGCATATTGCCTTGCGCAGTATCAAAGGTCAGGTATTTCAGATGCCGACCATTCGTTATGGACTGAGAGTGACCGAGATTAATACGCCGGTGGTGCTGCGGGAAATAAGCTAATTGAGTAGGATGGGAGGAGCGATAGCGAAACCCATCTTGATTCAACCAATGTTGATGGGTTTCGTTACACCCTCCCTACACCGCACTTTAATTAAATGCCAAATATGACTAAGACAATAACCATAAAACTGGATACAGGAACTTTGCAGCTTGATTTGGAGCCCGGACGTGTTCCGCTCAATCGCCTGCTGGGTTTTGCGGCCAGAGTCAGTAGCAAACGCAAGTTTTTGTTGGTCAGCAAAGTTTTAGGCAAGCATTATCCGGTATCGCCCAAACTGATGAGCTGGTCTTACCGAGCCTTGGCCCGCATGGTTTTGGAACATGGAGCCGGTACCGGTTCGGTTTGGATTGGCATGGCGGAAACCGCAACCGGTTTGGGTTACGGGGTGTTTGAAGCGGGGTGTCGCGAAGGTGTGGAACAGGCATTGTTCATTCAGACTACCCGTTATCATCTTGCGGGTCTTAAGCGACTTGAGTTTGAAGAAGCGCACAGTCACGCGACCGATTTTTTCCTGTATTATCCAGAGCAGCCGAAGCATCGAGCACAATTTTTGTCAGCTAAAACGCTGGTTTTAATCGATGATGAAATTAGTACCGGGAAAACTTTTTTACGACTGATTAAAGCCTATCAGTTAGTTAATCCGGTGCTTGAAAAAGTTTTTATCGTCAGTCTGGTTAATTTTGCGCATCCGGATGATCGTGCAACTTTGGAGAACGAAGCGGGTGTGGCAGTTGAATGGGTGTGCTTCAGACAAGGTTTACTGCAATTTGAAGACAGCCGGAACATCGCCATAGACAGCATCACTGTTAATGTTTCCGGAAATGGCGCTTGCAAGAAAGCGTTGTTGGCGTGGCCGGGCCGGGTAGGTTTGGATGCGCCGATCAGTCTGGAAGACGATGTCATTGAGCAGCTTTATAACAGCGGTTTCAGTCGCGATAAAACGCGTCCGATTTTGGTTTTGGGTACTGGTGAATGCAACGCGCCCGCTTATCTGCTGGGGCGTGAATTGGAAAGGCAGGGCTTTAAGATTAAGGTACAGAGCACCACCCGCTCACCGATTCATCAGGGCAATGCTATTGTCAGTGTGTGCCAGTTTGAAGATAACTATGACGATGGCATTCCCAATTTTATTTACAATTTAAATCCGGACGATTATCGGGATATTATTCTTTGTCATGAAACGCCTTTAGGCGCTGCATTAACTAACCGGTTGCAGGCATGGCAAGCCCTTAGCGCACGATTTGAACTTCAACCAGACACGGCTAAACATGCAAAGCTACATTTTTTTAGACCTTGATGACACCTTGTTTCAGACGCTGAGAAAATGTGTTCCCGGCGTCAATGATCATAACCTTGAAGTGCGGGCGTATTTACCTGATGGCACGGCCAATTCGTTTGCTACCCACAAGCAGCAATGGTTATGGCATTGGCTGGCCAAGGGCTTCAAGATTGTGCCGGTAACGGCGCGGGATGTTCATGCTTTTGAACGGGTCAATTTGCCGTTTCAGGAAGAAGTGGTGTTAAATCATGGCGCGGTGATTTTGGATAAACAGCGAGTGGTCGATAAAGTGTGGATGGAGCAGATCATGCAAGAATTGCCCATTTATCATGACAAATTACTGGAACTGTGGGCGGAAGTTGAGCTTTATGCAAAACGTAATTCGGGTTTTAAACCCAGGTTGGTCAACGATTTTGATATAACCTGGTATGGCGTTATTAAACACAGTGACGGCACCGAAGCGGTTTTAAAAACGCTCATGGATGAAGTAATCATAGAACATCCTCATATAATTGACGGCAGTTTGTATTGGCATTTGAATGGCAATAATCTCGCGCTATTGCCAAAAATAATCAACAAAGAAAGCGCGGTTAGTTATCTGCTGGACGGCTACAAACAGCATTCGGAAGTACTGACCTTTGGCGCCGGTGACAGTAAAACCGACGCGCCGTTTATGGCTTTGTGCGATTATGCGTTAATTCCTAAAAATACCCAGCTGTATCAAACGCTGGCTATGGCCGAAATCAGTTAAATGACTATTTCTTTCAGCGGCAGTTACACGGCAGATGATGTAGAGTTTTTGTTAAAACCTATGGTAATTCAAGATACGCCAATTCACGAGAAGGAAGCCCTGATTCAATCCGGTAAAAAACATTATTCGCAACTGTTGACGCACGAGTCCTTGCCGCCGGAACATTATTTGCCGCTTTTTTATCAGGCGCTGGCGTTAAATCAGAAGCGCATGGCCGAACACTTGTTGATTCTGGCAAAAAGCATTCTGGCCAATCGTCCGGACGGAATTGTTCTGGTTTCGCTGGCGCGTGCAGGAACACCGGTTGGCGTGTTGCTTAAGCATGTATTGAAGCGCTATTTCAACATCGAGGCCAGTCATTATTCCATTTCCATCATTCGGGATGTCGGGATCGACCAAAATGCCTTGCGCCATATTTTGCAAAACCATCAGCCAAACTCCCTGGTGTTTGTCGACGGTTGGACCGGTAAGGGCGTTATTGCGCGGCAACTGGCGGCCAGCTTGCAGGCTTTTGCCATTAGCGAGGGCATCAGCATTCCGGCTGATTTGTATGTGTTGACTGATTTATCGGGCAGCGCAGCGGTTGCCGCAAGCTCAGAAGATTATTTGATTCCCTCGTGCATCTTGAATGCCACTGTATCGGGCTTGGTGAGTCGGTCGATTTATGATCCAGACACCACCGCTGCAACTGATTTTCATGGTTGTGTCTATTACCGGGAGTTTGAACAACACGATTTATCCCGCTATTTTATCGATACGATCTTGTTTTGCGTTGAACAGATCTGGCGTGGAGGATTTGCGACTTTTGAAGTTTGCTCTCAGGATCGGCTACAATTACAGGAAATATCCCAGGCATTGTTGCAGTGGATTACCGAACATTATGAGATTGCTCAGCATAATTACATCAAACCCGGCATTGGCGAAGCGACGCGTGTTTTATTGCGACGTGAAGCACGGGTGTTGTTGTTACAGGATATTGATTGTGAAGCCACGCTACATTTGCGCTGGCTGGCTAAAGCTCGCGCCATTCCAATCGATATTTTTCCAGAGCTGCCTTACCGGGCAGTGGCGCTAATTAAAGAGATGCAATTATGAATACAGCACCGAAAGTATTTTCACCGTGGTGTTTAGGCGCGTCTTTATATATGCCTGCACATCGGCTAGACCTGATGGATTGCGCCAATGGCGAAAAATTGTCTGACTTGCGTTCGATGATTTTTTGTACCGAAGATGCAGTATTGCATACTGAAGTTGATAGCAGCTTGCGTCATTTGGGCCTTTGTTTACAGGGTTTTAGGGATACGCCGCAACGCTTTCGGTTTATTCGTGCGAGAAATCCTGAAATCCTGGCGCGTTTACTGGAATTGCCTGCTATCGAAAAAATCGATGGCTTTGTACTACCCAAATTTAATACAGACGTTTTTCACGCTTACTTCGATCAATTGCAGGGCTCTCATTTCAAAGTCATGCCGACTCTGGAAACGCGCGATGTGTTTGATGTCGGTGCAATGCGCGAGTTACGTCAGGGTTTGGCTCAGGACGGTATTTTTGAGCAAATCTTAATGCTCAGAATAGGTGGTAACGACTTGCTTAATCTTTTAGGCATCAGACGCCCCAGGCAAATGACCTTATATGAAACTCCGTTGGGTCATGTCATTGCGCAACTGGTCACTACGTTTAAGCCTTACGGCTTTTCCTTATCGGCACCTGTGTTTGAGTATCTGGAAGATACCACCACCCTGCAAAAGGAGATAAGACTGGATCTGGCACATGGTCTTATTGGCAAGACCGCTATTCATCCCGCGCAGATTGCGCTCATTGAAGCCATGTACGGTGTTGAACGGGAAGAATACGAAATGGCACTCAGCCTGGGTAAAAGTTCGTCACCGGCGGTGTTCAGAATGCACGATGCGATGTGTGAAGTGGCAACGCATCAGCAATGGGGGCAAGATATTTTAAATAGATGGCAATGTTACGGTGATAGGCAGTCGCTTGCCTTGCCGGCGTATACCGAAATGTCTGTTTAAAAGGCAAAACTTTAAAAAAACCAATCACAACAATACTTAATCTTCAGGAGAGCACCATGAGTTTCGATAATTTTCTTAGTCAATTAAAAAGCAAAGCCAATGAATTAAAAACAGAGGCTTTAAAGTACAAAAACAAAGATTTTTTAAATGCAGCAATGGCGGGTTCCGCTCTGGTAGCCATGGCCGATGGCAGCGTTAGTTCGGAAGAAAAACAAAAAATGATCAAATTTATCGAAAGCCACGATGCGCTGTCGATTTTTACCACCAGTGATGTGATCAAAGCTTTTCAGGATTTTGTCGGTCAGCTTGAGTTCGATAAAGACATCGGCGAAGCCAAAGCTTTTGAAGCCTTGGGCAAGATGAAGTCAAATGAACAAGCCTCGCGTTTGTTGGTTCGCATGATCATCGGCATTGCCTCTTCGGATGGCAATTTTGATGATAGCGAAAAGAAGGTTGCTATCAGAATCGCCAATGAACTGGCGATAGATCCGGCTGAGTTTGAGTTGTAAGGTAATTGGTCTCATAATCCGACAATTGAATCCGATTGTCGGATTATGCTATCGCTGATCGGGTCTACGCTACTAGGCAAAGTGTCTTGTTAAAATAACCCTTCATACCTATACCCAACCAAATCAAATCAAATCAAATGAGTACATAGCCAACCTCTGCTAAACTAACCAAATATAAGAGGAGTAATTTAATGTCAACTATCACCTTTGATACGCATGTGTTTTTTAACGAACTCAAAAGCGCTGGATTCAGTGATCAACAAGCCGAGGTTATTACCAAACTGCAAAAAACAGCGGCAGCCTCTACCCTTGACCAAGCGCGTCTTGACTATGTATGATCTGGATAACTTAGTCACGAATCATTCGCTTGATGCACGTCTGCGTGAATCAGAACTTGAAAGTGAAGTGAAGTTGGCGGAATCCAAGGCTGATTTAATTCGCTGGGTAGTCGGTGCAAACTGCACTTATTTCGGCGCTACTGATTAAATTAAGTTCGCTTATTTAGCCATATAGGGTGAGAAACACTTTTTTTGTCCTCCGTTTTTATCGTTAAATGATGGTGGGCAAACGGTATAAATTTCCCCCGCTCTTCATAACTATTGAATTCTGGGTTACTAGGTTTGGCACATTAAGCAATTTTTTATAGGAGGGAATTATGTGTCTGTTTTTCGGACCTTAATAATACTGACATCTAAAGTAAGTTACAATTAAAGTAAGTTACAATTTATGCTTTGGCTCTAAATATTAAATGCTGGAATCTTAAAATAAGAGTCACAAACCAAAAGATTATCGCGCGTTCACTTTAAGCTGGTTTAGTCGCTATAAAGTTTGTTGCAGGTATTTACCCCATCCCAACCTTCATTACGATAGGCAAAACATTTAAAATCTCTATCTTTTAATAAAAACTGATTGATAACATGATTAAAAAAACTAGAGCATTATTATTCAGCTTCATAATTAGCTTTTTTGTAATGGGTGGATGGATTTTCTTTGAGTTATGGCAGAATAATAAATCTGTTGAGCCTCCAAACAGAATCGCAGTCGAAAGCAGTTTAAATAATGGGATATCTTGGCTAAACTCACATCGCTCAGAGATACTTAACGATCCAAATTCAATGCTTTGGTGGATGGTGAAGGAGAGTGCCACCTTAACAGGAAACCCAATTCTTAACGGGTTATATGATGAATATAAGGTTCGTTACCTGGATTCTATTCTTAATAACGTGTGGTCCCATATATTCTACAAAGATTCAATAGCACCTTTGAATCCATTGCTATTAAAAAATCTACCAGATTACAATCTTTTCTTTTTGTATGGAGCAAGTTGTAGTTCAAGTTTGGGCCGAGAGCCGGTAGTTACAGAGCAACTGTCAGCAAATTTTTGTGATGACCACTTATTTTCTCCTGCATGTGCAACTCATCAGTTGATGGGCTTTCGTTTTTTGCAGAGACGTAAGTGTGGTAATCAGACAAATACCTCTGAATCAATCGCTAGCCTTCAAAATCGCTTGACCTCGCAACTATCATGGGACTTTAGATTGGTAGATGTTTATTTACAAAGAGTTTTAATGCTCGTTGATTCTGGTGCGCATGAAAGAGTTAAACCTATATGGATCAGCCGTGTGCTTTCTGGGCAGGATTCAGATGGAGGATGGTCTGGATTTGAACCTTTAATCCCTCTATCTAAAGAACTTTCGCTTGGCTTCTCCGCTAGGGTAATGAGTGTAGATCGAAACCAATCCAACTTCCACACAACAGCACAGGGTGTGCTGTTAATGAGTCTGTTGCTTTCTGAAGTAAAGCAGTAAAACTATGGCAGGCTTGGGTGTAAACGACAGCTTACAAATAGAATTCGCGTCCAATCTTCGAAATACTTCATGTGGACAAGGAAAGAGATTTTGAAATATTGCGTTTCTTGCAGGGATAAAAAAAGCCTAGAGAATATCTTGTCTATCGGTATACGATTTTAAAATTTACTACTAATTATTATATTTTTTACGACTTAATGAACCCGGTAAGGAGCAATCCCTAGGGCGTCAATATCGTAGCGTATTGTGCCGCATGATTGGTCTATCTACCTTGTTAATTTTTCCACCACGCTCACCCTCAACAAAACCAATGCCTGAACTATCTAAGTCTAGCTTTTCCCAAGCAATTGCAACCCGCGTTCCAAGTTTCCGTGTCCTCTTTTTGCCCTAATTAAAAAACGGGTTTCAATATCGAGCTCGGCGAGCATTAACGAGGTCATCTCGTCGATTAAACGGTTAACGCTGGTTCCTCGCTGTTGGGCAACTTCTTTTAGCCGACGGTATTTGTCATCGGGTAGTCTAACGGTAAGTGCTGTCATGATACTATTTTTTTTTAAAATGCTTCAGGTGACAGTACAGTCAAATGAGGAAAATTCAATTCCATTCTGGATAGATCCCGAAGATTGCGAGTATCTATAAATTTTGCATTTCCGGCAACCGCTAATTCTATTAAATGGTTGTCACCCTCATCAGTTAGATTTGGCCGCCAATCATAATAAATACGTGTCCACTGACAAACGGAGAGAAAAATATCCAGAGTTCACTACACTCATCAGAATTCAGGCGGCTACGCTGAAATAGTTGCCCGCGCGAGTACATCTTCGTATTCATTAAATAATGACGTGCCCATCAAAGGTATAGCCTGCCCTTTTAAGCAGGCAGCAATTACCGCGTTAGCAGGGCCTTGGCTTAAACAGACAGCCAAAAATATGTTGGTATCGACTACAGTTTTCATATGTCTTTGGTAACATAACTGCAACCACTAAAGTTGGCAATGATAATGCCATGGATCTATTTATTACAAACTTATATTAAACAAGGATTCATAACGAAGCATTTCAACGCAATAATGCGGCTTATGTTAAGATAAATCCCCTGAATTTTTCACCGTCGCGCTGATGACCAAGCTTCCCCCCACTCAATTAATCGATCGCTACGGCAGAATCGTTGATTATTTGAGGATTTCAATTACCGATCGTTGTGATTTTCGCTGCGTGTATTGCATGGCAGAGGACATGACCTTTTTGCCGCGCGCTCAGATTTTATCGCTGGAAGAAATTTATACGTTGGCGCAAGCCTTTGTTGACTTGGGTGTTAAGAAAATTCGAATTACTGGCGGCGAGCCTTTGGTTAGAAAAGGTGCTTTGGAGCTATTGCAGGATATTGGCCGCCTTGAAGGTTTGAAAGAGATGGTTATAACAACCAACGGTTCTCAGCTTGAAACGATGGCCGTACCGTTAAAACTGGCCGGCGTTAAGCGTATTAATATCAGTCTGGATACCCTGGATGCCGACAAGTTTAAGACGATTACCCGAACCGGAGATTTACGGCAGGTGCTTAACGGTATTGAGTCTGCAAGAAACGCAGGGTTTGAGCGGATAAAAATCAATGCGGTTATTCTTAAAGACAGAAATCATCTCGAAGTGAATGATCTCGTTCAGTTTGCCGTTGATACCGGCATCGACATCAGTTTTATCGAAGAAATGCCGTTGGGCATTGTCAGTCAGCATGATCGGGCTGAAGCTTATTATTCAAGCGCGTCGATAAAGGACGATTTGGCGCACAAGTTTGTTTTGGTCACGACGCCAGATAAAACCGGTGGGCCTTCAAATTATTTTACGATTCCCGGTACACAAACCCGAGTCGGTTTTATTTCTCCCCATAGCGACAATTTTTGCAGCAGTTGTAATCGGGTGCGTTTAACCGTTGAAGGACGATTGCTATTATGTCTGGGTAATGAACATTCGATCGATTTAAAACAAATTCTTCGCGCTAATCCGGGAAATAATGC
>CAILCX010000213.1 GCA_903832775.1 uncultured Methylobacter sp.
CGTAAAATATGAAAAAATTTATTTTTGAATTGCAAGTCTTTTTTTTTAATTTAAAAATCCATTGAGCCTTCTTTTTGTAGCTCTCACCCTATTTTGTAAAATAAAAAGAAAATCTTCACTGCGCTCTTTAGAGGGCTATTTGTCTAAACATTTCCTTGTTATCCTTGGTTTTAAGGGGAATACTCATGATTATTTTGTAAATGCTCGATTCCCCAGCAATAAAAAAGCAACTCGGTAAGGTGCAATCTGTAAAGAAATGTAACTCGATAACAACTTTAAAGCGGATATTAGATCGGGTGGATTCACCGAAAAGCTCGTTGTATGGGTTTCGCGTTGCTATACACATACAAAACTATCTTGGCAATAGCTATTGCAAATTTTGTAAAAAATTTGTCATATACAATCGATTTAACTTTGTGTCGACGATAACGCAGCTGTTTATTTTTTTAGCTGCGTTGTATCGTCCTTATAAACCGCACTGGCAATTAAGCTTGCGCCAGATTGATTTGAATTATTTAACTTTAATCAATTCTTTGCCTTCAGTGGCAAAGTGGCACTGACTGACTGTAAAGTTATCACAATCTTTTGATTCTTCAATTTTTGCGCCAGTTGGACTGAGTTGAATTTTTAATTCACAAAAGCTGGCTTCGCTTTCTGCATGCTTTTTCAAAACCAACTGGTTTTCACCTGTGCTTTTGGCTTTGCCTGAAATAGACTCTGAACAATGAGTACTATTGCCGTCTTTGTTAGCGTCATAATCCACATTCGCACTTACCGTAAAGTCATCACCGGTTTTAGTTACTTTTAAATGACGAACATAATCGCCGTCACGTAATACATAATGGTCGGTTGCAGCTAATGCATTGCCAGAAATTAGCAGTGCGAGAGGGATAAACAAACTTTTTTTCATGATATTGCCTCGTTAATATTTAAAATTAGTAAATCAGGGATCTTAACTGTCTCAGTCTTCTTTGAAGGTACCGGCTACAAGGCTTGATTATACCTGTAGTAAGCTTGCACTCAAAGACGATGTAATGATGATTGAATATTCACTATAGAAAATAAGATAACTTGTGCGATTATAATATGAAATATAAATTCGATGCGCACAAATGGCTATGATTTGGGTGCAATCAGCTCTTACACTACTTTCACGCAACGCGTGGCAACAAAAATAAGATTTTTTAATGGCCAATAATTTAATTTTTTCTCCAGTTCTTCCTCAAAGCAAAGATCAAACATTGTTCTGGAGCGGTTTAACCGGTTGCGGTGACTCTTTGGCATTGGCTTCCGCCATTAAAAACGAAAATTGTCTGTTTGTTATCGTTACTCCGGATAATCAAAATGCTTTGCGGCTTGAGCATGAATTGTCGTTCTTTTTACAGGATGAACATCCCATCTTGCATTTTCCCGATTGGGAAACCTTGCCTTACGATGTTTTTTCACCGCTGCCGGAAATTATCTCGGAACGTCTAAAGACACTGGCCTTGTTACCGCAGATAAAACGCGGCGCCCTGGTGGTTTCGGTGACAACCTTAATGCACCGCCTGGCACCCCGCGAGCATGTGCTGGCTAACAGTTTTGCAATTAATGTCGGCGATGACTTTAATCTGGAATTTAATCGAATCAAGCTGGAAAGCGTCGGCTATCATTGCGTTTCGCAAGTTTATCAGCATGGCGAATTTGCGGTTAGAGGTTCGATAGTCGATTTGTTTCCGATGGGCAGTAAAGTGCCGTTCCGCATTGAATTGTTTGATGAGGAAATTGAGTCTATCCGTACTTTCGATGCCGAGTCGCAACGCTCTTTAGAAAAAATAGATCGTATTCATTTATTTCCGGCTCGGGAGTTTCCGCTTACCGATGACTCCATCAAATTTTTTCGTCAGGCGTTCAGGGATTATTTTCCGGAAACCTCGCCAAAAAATCATTTATATCTGGATATCAGCAAAGGCATTACGCCCGGCGGCATTGAATATTATTTGCCGCTATTTGTCGAACGAATGGCGTCGTTATTTGATTATTTGCCAAAATCGACGATTTTGGTGATGCCGGAAACATTTGCCAGTACTTCAAGTGCTTTCCACGCTGAAGCCGAAGACAGATATCAACAACGAAAATATGATGCGGAACGGCCTTTATTAAAACCTGAATTGCTGTTTTTATCGGCAGAAGAGTTGACGCAAAGAATTAGCGCCTTTGCCCGTATTACTCTTACTTCGGGAATTGCAGATGCAACAGTCAGTAACGATAATTTTTCTTTCAACTGTCGTTCTTTGCCTATTTTAACTATCGATGTCAAACAGGAGCAACCGGCTCAGGCTTTGCAAACCTTCTTAAACGACTTTTCCGGTAAGGTCTTATTTGTCGCTGAATCGGCGGGACGTAGGGAAGCGCTGGTCGACAGATTAAGGCAGTATAAAATTACTGTAAAGCAGGTTGAAAACTGGGACGCTTTTCTTCAGTCCGAGCAGTCTCCCTGTATTCTTGTGGCGCCCATGGATCATGGTGTGTTGCTCGAAGCTAAGCAATCTCATGCTTTTGCCATTATTACCGAAAGTCTGCTGTCAGGTGAAAAAGTACAGCAACGGCGCAGACGACGTAAATCAGCCGCCAGCCAATTAGAAAATATCGTCAATAACCTGAACGAATTGACGGTGGGTTCGCCGGTCGTGCATCAGGAACATGGTGTCGGGCGCTATTTGGGTTTGCAGACCCTACAGATCGGCGGTATTACTTCTGAATTTTTGACTCTGGAATACGCCAATAACGACAAACTTTATGTACCGGTTTCGTCCTTGCATGTCATTGGTCGTTATACCGGCATGAGTCCTGAATCTGCGCCCTTGCATAAGCTGGGCGGCGATCAGTGGGGTAAAGTCAAGCAAAAAGCCATCAAGCGGATTCGAGATGTCGCTGCGGAATTACTGGAAATCCATGCCAAAAGAGCCGTCAAGCAAGGTCATTCCTTTGATGTGAGCAATGTTGAATATGCGGCTTTTGCTGATGCTTTTCCGTTTGAAGAAACACCTGATCAACAAACCGCTATTGAAACCATCTTGGAAGACATGGCAAGTCCACATCCGATGGATCGTGTCATTTGTGGTGATGTAGGGTTTGGTAAAACTGAAGTGTCGATGCGCGCGGCGTTTATTGCCGTACAAAACGGCAAGCAAGTGTCAATTCTGGTGCCGACTACTTTGTTGGCACAACAGCATTATCAGAACTTTCGTGACCGTTTCGCTGATTGGCCGGTGCGCGTCGAGGTGTTGTCACGTTTTGTCAGTCCCAAACAGCAAAAAGAAATTACCGATGCGCTGGAACAGGGCAAAGTCGATATTGTAATTGGCACGCATAAGTTACTATCTAAAGAAATCAAATATAAAGCCTTGGGTTTGGTGGTGATTGATGAAGAGCACCGTTTTGGCGTGACCCAAAAAGAGCATTTTAAAAAGCTGCGTAATGAGCTGGATATGCTGACGCTGACTGCAACGCCAATCCCCAGAACGTTGAATATGGCGATGTCGGGTTTACGTGACATTTCCATTATCGCCAGTCCGCCGCCTAATCGTCACGCGATTAAAACATTTATCAGTGAATGGATCGATGCCCAGATTAAAGAAGCCTGCTTACGGGAAATTAAACGTGGCGGTCAGGTGTTCTTTTTGCACAACGACGTTAAATCCATGGAGAAAATGTCCAGAGAGCTGCAAGCGTTGGTACCGGAAGCGCGAATTGAAATTGCTCACGGACAAATGCCGGAACGCGAACTGGAGCGGATCATGCTGGATTTTTATCATCAGCGCTTTAACCTGTTGTTGTGTTCAACGATAATTGAAAGCGGTATCGATATTCCCAGCGCCAATACTATTATCATCAATCGTGCTGATAAACTGGGGCTTGCACAGTTGCATCAGTTGCGGGGTAGGGTAGGGCGCTCACATCACCGGGCTTATGCCTATTTTGTAGTTCCTCCCAAAGCCCTGTTGAGCAAAGATGCAATAAAACGGCTGGAAGCAGTTGAAGCCTCCGGCGATTTGGGTGCGGGCTTTATGTTGTCATCACATGATATGGAGATTCGTGGTGCGGGAGAGTTATTGGGCGATGACCAAAGTGGACAAATTCAGGAAATAGGTTTTACCTTGTATACCGAATTACTGGAACGTGCGGTGAGCGCTTTAAAATCCGGTAAGCAGCCGGAACTCGATGCGCCGATGGATAGAGGTCCTGAAGTTGATTTACAAACTTCTGCGCTGATTCCGGAAGATTATCTGCCGGATATTCATGGTCGCCTGGTGTTATATAAACGTATTTCCAATACTGAAACCAAAGACGATTTACGTGAGCTTCAGATTGAAATGATTGACCGTTTCGGTTTATTGCCGGAGCCGGTAAAAACGTTGTTTAGTGCTGCCGAGTTAAAGCAGCAAGCTGAGAAACTGGGTATTAAAAAAATCGAAGCCAATGCCGGAGGTGGTCGTATTATTTTTACCTCAACACCTAATATTAATACTGACCAGCTGATTTCTCTTATACAAACCCAGGCGCAAATTTACAAGTTTGATGGCGCTGATAAATTAAGATTTATTAATCCGTTTGAAACCACGGAGCAAAAGTTGGCGTTTATAACTGAATTGCTGGATAAATTGACGGTGAAAATAGCCGTTAAAAAATAAAATTACTCGCTAATACACAGAAAGAGCTATGTGATTTAGTAAGCGATACGCTATTGCGCTATAAAAAACGCTAAAGTGAATCCTGATTTGGTAAGGTTCTGAACATCATCATGAAATACAGTATTTGAACAATAAATTTCAAAAATACCGCAGCTTTTATTTTATGCAGTGCCTTTAAAAGGAGGAACGTTTATTGCATATTTACCAATTATTTAACATGTTATTTAGCTTACGTAGTCTTACGAATATCATTTTTTATTTGTCTATATACAATATTATAAGATCGTTTTAAACAGTGTAATCAATGTCATTAAGCTTTATCTAAGCGATCAGTCACAGGATTTTAAATCTGGAAATCTGCAATTTAATTTATATCTAAAATGAGGTGAAAAATGGCTGGAACATTATCAAATTCTGAAGAAATCAGTTTAATTTTTGAGGAAAAAAGTACAACGGTTTCTCATCCTGATCTCGACGCTAAAATTGCAGAAATTGCCTATTTTAAGGCAGAGAGTCGAGGTTTTGAGGAAGGGTATGAATTGGATGATTGGCTTGAGGCCGAACAAGGGATTTTACTTTAAATCCTTATAACTTTAGTTGTCTCAGATTTACTTCTAAGCATTTAAGTAGAGGTACTATTAGTCGATGAACAGCGGTTTTTATGTCAACTAAAGAAATAGACAGCCCAAAATTTCACTGGGTGGCTTAATGTTATTCGATGAGTTTGATAATTTCCTTTCGCGTCGATGGTCATGCATGAATTATGGGGTGTCTACCCCCCCTGATTGAGTCCCACAAAAAAACGTTAAAAAAGCGCCATCGAAACACTGAATAAAAATGGCTACCCAATTTCATCCTGATTAATCGCGATACGTCCTAACCCTTGCAATTGTGTATACAGGATTATTTACCTGAAGAACATAAGTCCACCTTTTGCATATAGCCATAAAAACCGAACAGGATAATGATAAAAATGACACTTATTAATAACGTGAACTTTTTGTCGGTAAGTTTTATCGGGTATTAACCTTACCCGGATCGAACACCGCTGCCAAAATGAAGACTAAATACTATGGTGCGCCAACTAATACTCTTCCGAAGGCTTGGCAACTGCCAGTTCGTATAAAGGTCTGTCATACATGGCTATCTCGGTTGATAAAAGCCCACGATTTTGCAGCGGGAATGAACAAAAAAAATGCCTCGGTGGCTGTCAATAGCATTAGATGCGTCTTCAAACAAAATTTAATAGGCAGGTGCTTTATGAAAGATATAACCGAACAAAAAGATACTGATAAACTGCGGACACTAAAAATATTGGTGGCCACCGTTTATCTTTTCCAGGCTCTAACCTTCATGCTTGCCGGTTTGCCGTTGCTGGTCGGCGTGGCCATTAACTTCATCAAGCGAAATGACGTTCGGGGTACATGGTTAGAATCTCATTTCGACTGGCAAATCAAAACAACGTGGATAACCTTGACCGGGTTTGCAATATCCGGCATTACTTTTGGACTGGGTCTCGGATTGTTTGTGCTCATTGCCACCGTGGTCTGGCTAGTCTACAGAATTACCTTGGGTTGGTATGCCTTGAATGATGACAAGCCTATTAATAATCAACTGAGTTGATGTTCAAGCGGCAATGGAGAGTTAAATGATTCAATATGGATTGAGTGGACTGATCTTTTTTATATTCAACATAAGCCATGCTTTTGCTGAGCTTGCCAATGCCCCTGATTTGGCAAGAGGGGCTTTGTTTTATGATAATCATTGCCTACAATGCCATAACCAGCAGGTACATTGGCGAGATAATAATTGCTGGCAACTGGGAAAGTTTAATCACCCAAGTTGAGATTTGGCAGGGAGTTTCGGGGCTTGAATGGACAAAGAATGACATCAAGGAAGTTAGTCGTTACCTTAATGCCGAGCTCTATCATTACCCTTGATTTTTGGCGGTATTGTTTTATTAAGACCGCCCAGTCCATTGACTTGAAAACTATATGGATTTATAAAGCCTCATGGCGGTTTGCAATCCAGGCAAGATTGACTGTTTATTTTACATGGTCAAAATCATGACGAATATTTTTAATGTCAGCGTGATAGTTTTGCGCGTCCTCTGCCTAAAAAGACCTTGACTGCGTCACAGAGCAATTCTTAACTTAACGCTTGGATAAGATCGGATCAAAGTGAACTTATTCGACTTTATTATTGTTTTTAAAATTATCTTCGCCAAAATGGATAACTGGCGAAGATAATGCTTGCCTGGCAAACGCCGTTCAACAAAAATCAATCGGAGCGATCAATTCCAGACGCATCAAAGCCTGTCAATTATTCATCAGAACAATTATTACATGATCAATTAAACAGCTAATATGCTGACCCTATAGCTGAAGCTCACCAATAATGGCTTGATTTCATGACGTTACTGAATTATCCAAACAGACATCAGGACTTACTAGAACGTTGGCTTTGGGTCTTTGGTAACGCCCGAAGATGGCGAACGCAGTCCGGGCTCTCAGGAAGTCCAACAACACAAAACTTTGACGCTATCACACCTCCAGGACTGAAGCTATTAAGCAGGCGTTTGAGCACGGTGCCATTAAGATAAGAATTAAGATGGACTTTGACAATGGCTTCCATCACTATTCTAACAAGTAAAATAGATGCCATCTTGGCATTAAACTACGGAATTATTTTTAGAGTCATGTCTGGAAGTAAGTGCTTTAATTTACATAGATGCTTAATATTTGATATTCTGGTTTTTTATCTTGCCTGAGACAAGCGCTAATAAATCAAGGTGACTATCGTTAATAAGTCAGGTGCTACATAAGAGAATTTATGACTTGTAAGGCCTTATTTATTAGAATTATTTAAAATCAAGAATTAAAGAATTTAACATCGGGCTCTAGATTTGGATTGTTGGTTTTTTTAAGGTTCATAAATGACGATTAGTAAAAAAATGACTTACATTTTGGTATTGATGCTGGGATTTTTTAGTAAGGTTTCATTAGCTGAAAGCGGTTCTTATCAGCTTGAGTTAATGGTATTTTCGCAAGCCATACCTACTACCGAGACATTTGAGCAGACGGTCAGCCAAATAGGTTGGCCAGCGAATTTGACCGAATTGTCAGCTTATACTAAACCGGATAGTTCAACCTTGTCTGACAGTTATTCGGCATTGGCGAAAGATTCGACTTATCATCCTGTTTTGTATGTTGCCTGGCTTCAGCAAGGAGCAATGGCGCCAGTTCATATTCAGAGTACCGACGGTAAATTGAATGGCTTCGTTCAACTACAACAAGGGCAAGGTTTACAGTTACTGGTAGATTTGGAGTTGGCTTCTAATCCGGGTGATATTATCTATCACTTAACTGAAAAACGCTCTGTTAAATTAAATGAAGTTTACTATTTGGATCACCCCAAGTTTGGTGTCGTTGCCAAAATTTCGCCTCTATAGATCGCTTGTTCGTGTGGTTAATTATTAGCGATCGGTTAATAATAAATGAAGATAAAAATGTTATAGGCATTAAATAAAATAAAATAAATTTTATACTATTTTTTTAAACCGGTTCAATTCGTGTTTTAATATCGACATATAAAATACATTATTTCTTTTATTGTTAATTTTAATCAATATATTCAAATATTTAATAGCCAGTGATGTTAAGCGGAAAATAATTATGAAAAGAAAAGATATCATCCCAACCAGTCATGAGCGAGTCATGCGGGAAAATGATTTTATAGTTTCAAAAACTGATTTGACTGGCAGGATTACTTATGGGAATGAGATTTTTATCGAGTATTCAGGCTATAGTGAAGAG
The DNA here is from genome assembly GCA_903832775.1 of uncultured Methylobacter sp. Lineage (GTDB taxonomy): Bacteria > Pseudomonadota > Gammaproteobacteria > Methylococcales > Methylomonadaceae > Methylobacter_A. Next base: position 8,489 of record CAILCX010000213.1, read on the forward strand.
GAACTTTTAGGTAGTCAGCATAATATTATTCGCCACCCAGATATGCCCAGGGCCGTGTTTAAATTGTTATGGGATTATCTGGCGGAAGATAAGGAAATTTTTGCCTTTGTTAAAAACATGTCTAAAGACGGCGGATTTTATTGGGTATTCACCCATGTTGCACCGATGAAAGACAAAACCAAACAGAAAATAGGTTACAGTTCGGTACGACGTATGCCTAATGCCAAAGCCATTCCGATTGTAACCGAAGTTTATCAGGCTATGCTTGAAGCTGAGCGTAACGCGGGACCTAAAAATGCTATGCAAGCCTCCGGTGCGGTTTTGGGTAATGTATTAAAAGATAAAGGCCTTACTTACGAGGAGCTGATCAATGTATTACAGTCGCTTTAAAAACAATGAAAAATTGGCCACAAGCGCTGTTGCTATTTGCTGGATGGGTTCGCTGGTTTATATTTGGATACTTGCTTTAAGCCAGGTCGAAATTCTGGCCCTGATCGGAATTGAACATGTTTTTCTGCCGACTTTATTAAGCCTTGCTTCAGTTTTTTCTTTTATCTGGTTGCGCCAATCAAAAGCAGCTGATCAAATCTTGATGGCAAAGTTGCTTGCGGCCAGCACTGAATGGCGGCAAGGATCTGTTGATGTTCGATTGACCTATATCGGTGGCAAAAAGCGCCCGTTACAACAATTGGCCTGGGCGCTGAATGATCTGATGGATCAGGTGGAAACGGCTCAGGTCGATATGTATTATTCCTTGGCTTATGTTATTTATGGTGATTTCAGTCGACGCAGTCTTCCTGAAGGCTTGCATGGTGGCTTTGCTTCCGCTTTAAAACAACTTAATTCAGTCTCAAAAACCTTATCGATTACTACCTCCGCGATTACAGCGCTAATGGATGCTATTGCCAATGGTGACTTTAGCAAGCAGGTTAAAGTGAATGTCGAGGGTGAATACAAGCTGGCCATAGATCATGCTTTAGATGCCATGAAAACCATGCAAACCATGCTGGGCGATATTGGCAATGTGATGGGCAGTGTCGCTCATGGCGATATTAGCCAGCGCGTTGAGGCTGAAGGTCGCGGTGATTTGGGTAAATTAAAAGACGATATTAATCTGACTCTGGATGCGTTGGGCAGTTTGAATGATATATCGTTAATTGCCCATGCCTTGTCTGAAGGTGATCTGACGCAAACTATCAATAAAGATTATCCGGGTACTTTCGGAACTGTCATTGCAGGAATGAATGGCACTGTTGAAAACCTTAGAAATCTGGTTGGCGAGATTAAAGATTCGACTAATCATATCAATACTGCAGCCAAAGAAATTGCGGCGGGTAATAATGATCTGTCGCAGCGCACTGAAGAGCAGGCTGCCAGTTTGCAGGAAACGGCTGCCAGCATGGGTGAGTTGACAGCTACCGTGCAACTGAATGCCAAAAGCGCTCAACACGCTAACCAACTGGCTGTGGGGGCAACCGAAATTGCAGGCAAAGGGGTTTCAGTGGTCGGTAAGGTTGTATCGACCATGGAAGATATTAATGATTCCTCACGTAAAATTGTGGATATTATTTCTGTGATAGACGGTATTGCTTTTCAAACCAATATTCTTGCGCTAAACGCCGCAGTGGAAGCCGCCCGTGCCGGTGAACAGGGCAGGGGATTTGCCGTGGTGGCTGGCGAAGTCAGGAGTCTTGCACAACGTGCCGCTGCCGCTGCCGGAGAAATAAAAGGGCTGATTGGCGATTCGGTGGAAAAAGTCGAAGACGGTACCAAACTGGTTGCGCAAGCCGGTAAAACCATGGAAGAAATTGTCAGTGCTATTCGTGGCGTAACGGCCATTATGGCTGAAATTAGAAAAGCTTCTGTTGAACAAACCTCAGGTATTGAGCAAGTTAATCAAGCAATTGGGCAAATGGATGAGGTTACTCAACAAAATGCGGCGTTGGTAGAAGAGGCGGCCGCTGCTGCGGAATCGCTAGAAGAACAAGCGCAGAATTTATCGGTTACCGTTGGCCGTTTTACAGTTGACAGTCGCCATGATGGCTTGCAAAACACACCACGCGTTAAACAGCCGGTTAGTAAAAGTCCAGTGTCCTCGGCAAGAATGACCAAGCCAAAACCCCAATTACCAGTTATCAGTGATAGTGAGTGGGAAGAGTTTTAATATTTATCCTGTCTTCAGGTTATAATAACTAAAAATTATAGAGCTCTGGTCGAAAGGCCCGAGCTTTTTTATTACCGCAAATGCTGACCAGGTTTGCAACTGCATACTTCAAGCACTGATTACCGGATGATTCACCGATTAAAAATATGACACAAAAACTTTATATTCAAACCAATGGTTGCCAGATGAACGAGTATGATTCTGACAAAATGCGGGATGTACTTAATGCTTCACATGGCTTTGAATTGATTGACGATCCAAAACAAGCTGATGTTTTGTTGCTTAATACCTGTTCAATACGCGAAAAAGCCCAGGAAAAAGTATTTTCCGCCTTGGGTAAATGGCGCAAGATTAAAGATAAACGCCCTGATGTGATTATTGGTGTGGGTGGTTGTGTCGCCAGTCAGGAAGGCGCGGCCATTCAAAAGCGTGCCCCTTTTGTAGACATCGTGTTTGGACCTCAAACCCTGCATCGCTTACCGCAACTTCTGGATCAGGCGCGCAGTCAAATGAAGCCGGTTATTGATGTGTCTTTTCCTGAAATAGAAAAGTTCGATGCCTTGCCGGAACCCAGAGCCGAAGGACCTAAAGCTTTTGTTTCGGTAATGGAAGGTTGCAGTAAATATTGTACGTTTTGTGTGGTGCCTTACACCCGTGGTGAAGAAATCAGTCGTCCACTTAACGATGTGATCGTCGAAATTACCTCGCTCGCCAAACAAGGCGTGCGCGAAATCAATCTACTAGGCCAAAATGTCAATGCCTATCGCGGTGAAATGGATGATGGCGACATTGCCGATTTTTCCTTGTTGTTGCATTATGTAGCCGCAGTTGAAGGTATAGATCGTATTCGATTTACCACTTCACATCCAATCGAATTTACCGATGCCCTGATTGAAGCCTTTGCCGAAATTCCGCAGCTGGTCGATCATTTGCATTTGCCTGTACAAAGCGGCAGTGACCATATTTTAAAAATGATGAAGCGCGGTCATGTTCGGGCTGATTACATCGAAATCATTCGTAAATTGCGTGCCGTTCGACCCAATATTTATCTGTCCTCCGATTTTATTATCGGTTTCCCCGGTGAAACCGATGCCGAGTTTGAAGAAACCATGTCCTTTATTGAAGAAATCGGTTTCGATTTATCGTTCAGTTTTGTTTATAGTCAGCGCCCTGGAACACCGGCGGCTGATTTGCCGGATGACGTGCCGGCGGAAGTTAAAAAACTGCGTTTGGAACGCTTTCAAAAGCGTATCAACGAAATGACTATGGCTATTTCCGAAAGCATGATCGGTACCGTACAAACCGTTTTGGTTGAAGGTCAGTCCAAGAAAAATCCTTTGCAAATGCAGGGCAGAACCGAAAACAATCGGGTTGTTAACTTCATCGGTCATCCACGGTTGTCCGGTCAGTTTGTTGATGTGCTGATTGCTGAAGCACTTCCCAACTCTTTACGTGGCAGAATGATCGACGCCTCCATCAATAAAATGGTTAGTCACAGTTAATTTATGATTTCACAGGATATTTCTTTAGCACCTGCGGATATTGACCGCTTATCCAATTTTTGTGGTCAATTTGATGAACATTTGCGGCAAATTGAAGCACGTCTTCAGGTTGAGATCGCTAATCGTGGTAATCAGTTTAAAGTAACGGGGATAGACAGTTCAGTCAAAGCAGCTTGTGCAGTGATGCAAAGATTGTTTGCCAGCACTGAGACAGAAGAACTCAATGCCGAACTGGTTCATTTGGCCATGCAGGATTCATCTATTGAAGAACTGCTGGATGGGTCAAATCCAAACGCTCAACAAAATGTCAGCATCAAAACTAAATGTGGCATGATTAGAGGGCGTGGCGTTAATCAACAAGAATATCTGAGGAAAATTGTTACTCATGATATTAATTTTGGCGTTGGTCCTGCTGGAACCGGTAAAACCTATCTGGCTGTTGCTTGTGCCATTGAAGCGTTACAAAGTGAAAAAGTCAGAAAAATTATTCTAGTGCGCCCCGCTGTAGAAGCAGGTGAGAAATTAGGTTTTTTGCCGGGTGATATGGCACAAAAGGTCGACCCCTATTTACGGCCTTTGTATGACGCACTTTATGATATGCTCGGTTTTGAACGTGTCGAGAAAATGATTGCAAAAGGGATTATCGAAGTTGCGCCGCTGGCTTTTATGCGTGGTAGAACGCTTAACGATGCCTTTATCATATTGGATGAAGCACAAAACACGACTCTAGAGCAGATCAAAATGTTCCTGACCCGTCAGGGTTTTGGTTCGACGACAGTAGTAACCGGCGATATTACCCAGATCGATTTGCCCTCAGAGAAAATGTCCGGTTTGCGTCATTCATTAGGCGTGTTAAAAAATGTTGAAGGCATCAGCTTTACCTATTTTGATGCACGCGATGTGGTGAGGCATCCTTTGGTACAACGTATTGTTTGTGCCTATGAAGACTATGAATCAACAGCTAAGGCCAAATCGTGAACGACATTGAAATCCAGGTCGTTTACGAATCACCCGGACAGCCTGATTCACAACAGATTCAACTTTGGATTGACACGGCACTGGCTGATTTTGATCAAGATACCGAGATTGTGGTGCGAATTGTCGACGAACTCGGAAGTGCCCAGCTTAATGAGCAGTATCGTCATAAGTCTGGCCCGACAAATATTCTCAGTTTTCCGGTTGACGTACCTGAAGGTATTGAATTAAATTTACTCGGTGATTTGGTGATTTGCGCACCCGTTCTGGAAAAAGAAGCGCTGCAACAAAACAAGCTGTTAGCCGATCATTGGGCACATATTATTATCCACGGCGTATTACATTTGTTAGGCTATGATCATCTTGAAGAGGATGAAGCCGAGCTTATGGAAAATAAAGAAATTAACATTTTAAACAAATTACATATCAACAATCCCTATGCGGAAGGCCAGCTAAATGAGTGACGAACAACCCCCAAGTAGAAACTCCCCTAATAATAAAGGTTGGGTCGATAAGATCATCCATTTACTGACAGGGGAGCCTCAGGATCAGGAAGATTTACTTGAAATATTAAGAGAAGCCCGTGAAAACCATTTATTGGATACCGATGCGTTATCCATGATTGAAGGCGTTTTGCAAGTATCTCAAATGCGCGTCAGGGATATTATGATTCCTCGCATTCAAATGGTTGTCGTACCCAAAGACGCTGAACTGGAACACATACTTCCACTGGTAACAGAGTTTGGACATTCGCGCTATCCGGTTATTGACGGTGATCGCAGCAAAGTCGTTGGTGTTCTGTTAGCCAAAGATTTATTGGCCCGTGTTCTGCAAAATAAAACCCTCAAAGTGCATGAAATCATGCGACCTTCCTGCGTGGTTCCAGAAAGCAAGCGCTTGAATGTCTTGCTTAAGGAGTTACGCACTATTGGCAATCACATGGCCATTGTTGTTGATGAATATGGACAATCAGCGGGACTGGTAACGATAGAAGATGTGTTAGAGCAAATCGTCGGTGAAATTGAAGATGAACACGACGATCATGAAGACGAAGGCTATATTTTTCAGCGCAGTTCAAATGAATATATGCTTAAAGCCTTGACGCCCATGAATGAGTTTGACGAATATTTTTCCACGCAACTGTCAACTGATGAATACGATACCATAGGTGGCTTTATTGTCAGTCAATTGGAGCACATGCCCAAAAAAGGCGAAAGTTATATTGTCGACAAAATGAAATTTGAGGTGATCAGAGCCGATAGTCGACGCGTACATTTGCTAAAACTGAAAATAATGGAATAGTAAGGTTAAAGGAGCGGAAAACTCCCTATCTTATAACTAAATTTAGATATTTTAGCCTTTGACCTCAGACCTTGAGTCTTTCATCTCAATCATATTTAATATATTTAAACCTTGGATCATCGGGAGTTCCCGGTAAGGCACCGCCCTCTGTTCCAGGTTGCCACATGACCACATCTTCAATTTTACCGGCTAATTCAAAATCCTTATTGGTGATGCCTTTAGCCGCATGATTCATCAATTTGACGATTACAAAAGCATAAGAGACAGAAAGGTCCGGATGATGGAAGGCTGCTTCAGCTAAATGACCGATGGTATTAACAACCATCAAAGTTGCTTTCCAGCCACTGGTTTTATATTTTCGTCGAATCCAGCCATTTTCAAGATACCAGTTTGGTAATTCCTCTTTTATGCGTTGCTCGATATCTGCATCAGAATAAGTTTCTTCTTGGTTAATATTTCTCCAGCCCATCTTTGTTTCCTCTGTTGGATTATGAAAATAATTAAAGTAGCCGTTTAAACCTTAGTTTTCAGGTTCAAGGTGAGTAGCATCGCACCCGTGTTGATAAAATATAAATGATGGCGTAAAGGGCATGATATCCAGATTTAAGGTCGTCGTATCTTGAAATTGTTTTAGAGGGTTTACTACGCTCTCACGAAAGTTTGTAAACAATTGTTTAGTCAGCTGTTCCTGTGTTTCATCAGCTCCCAGGGTAAAGGGATTTTCATTCAAATTACTTGCATTGATGGCTTCCTGTAAAGCAGTTGTAGCAAAATTTTGAATTTTGCTTTCAAACTCTTCAAAAATCTTTGTACCTTTTTCGCGTTTAATCCGCTCAATATCAGCAGAGTCTGCATAAATTAGAAATGCACCCTTGGCACCTTGGGCTTCGTTTTTACAGGCTCCGCCGTCCATGACCCTGACCAGGTTTAATGTTTTGTTGTTTTTAACCAGGGTCATAGGAGGGTTTTGTCCTGAACTCGGGACTGTATTGTTGGTTATTGCCGGAGTTTTAGCAGGAACCGGTGTTACAGTAACTTCAGGTTTAATTTCCTGGCTCGAACATGCAGTTAAGGTGATCAATGCGCAACAGATTAATAGTTGTAAACTTCTTTTCATGGGTTATATGGCTTTGATAGGTTGATAGTTGTGGATACAAATTAAGGTTACTTATATATACCAATATACCATGACAACTACAGTTACAAATATAATCATTTTAGTGATGGAGAACATTCAGGTCTTTTACTTGAGGTTAGATTATGACTGATTAAAAAATCACTTTACAAACTCTCCATAAGTCATTAAAAAGTGAACTTTAGGACTAAATTAATTACGACTATGAGAATATCTAAATCTAAATCTGTATCAGATAAATCGGTGTCTGAAGTAGGTGCTGATAAAAGCAAAGAGGAAGCTGATCTTGACATCGATGGCTTCGATTTAGGCTTGGGAAATGAGTACATTGCACTTCCAACCGAAAGTGAACGCGCCGCTAAAAAATTGGCTGCACGCAGGAAAATTGAACTGTATTGGGAGAAAAAGCGCTTGCAGGAACAACTCGGGGATTTTACTGACGAGGATATCGATTTTTAATCTGTAAGTTTTCACAATTGCAATAAAACAGGGTATTGTTTTTACTGCCAGGTAATATTTTTATGTTGCTTAACAGTCTGTTGGCTGGGTTTTACAAGTGCTGCAGCAGCCAGTTAATCCAGGCCAACAGATTATTCAAACTGGTTTATGCGTTTTTGGGTTAAAATTGTCATCCGTAAGTGTATTTTTCTTTTTAAAATCTGGATGTCATGGCTTTTTTTACACTCGTTTCAGCAGTTAATTCTTTCAAAAAAACGTTTCTGTTAATTTTTCTTCTTGGGATTTTCAGCAATGTGTCGGCTAATCAACCTAAGTTTCTTATCCTTAATTATCACGACATACTTAGCGCAGATGGCGCCAGGGAATCTCTTAACAAGATGGATGTTGGTGTCGAGCACCTTGAACAGCATCTGGGTTGGTTGAGCAAAAACGGTTATAAGATTGTCAGCGTACAAAATGTTTTCGATGCAGCTTCCGGTAAGTCATCATTGCCTGATAAAGCAGCCTTATTAACCTTTGATGATGGCTACCAAAGTTTTTATACGCGTGTCTTTCCACTTTTAAAAAAATATCATTATCCAGCTACCGTTGCTCTGGTGGGCACCTGGATGGACGGTAATGTAACGGCTGAAGAACCAGGTAAGCCCTTGCTTACTTGGGACCAAGTCAGAGAACTGGTTCAGTCCGGTTTGGTAGAGATCGCCTCGCACAGTTATGATCTCCATAAAGGCATAAATGCCAATCCTCAAGCAAATAGTCAGGCTGCGGCTGTTACGCGTCTCTATGACGATCAGATGATGGTTTACGAAACGGATATTGAATATCGTGACCGTATCCAGTCAGCATTGCTGAAAAGTGCCGAATTCATCTTCCAGCATGCCGGCGTCAGACCTCGGGTAATGGTGTGGCCTTACGGCGAATATAATCAAATTGCCTTGCAGGCTTCGCGTGATGCCGGAATGCCGATGACCATGGGCTTGATTGACGGCGTTAATACCCTAGCTGATATCAGCGCGTTGCATCGATTAATTTTGGTAGATAATCCTGATCTTGCCCAGTTTGTAGAATTGGTGACCATGCTTAGAGCTGACCGGACCTTAAGGGTAGCGCATCTGGATATGGATTATTTGTATGACGAAGATCCTGCGCAAACCCTGCAAAATCTTGATGCAATCGTGCAACGCATTAAAGACATGCGCATCAATACCGTTTATTTACAGGCCTATACTGACCCTGATGGCGATGGAAATGCTGATGCCTTGTATTTTCCGAATCGGCATTTACCGGTTAAACAGGATTTATTTAGCCGGGTTGCCTGGCAATTAAAAACCGTAGCCAGAGTTAATGTTTATGCCTGGATGCCTATCATGGCTTACCACGATAAAGCACCCGAGTCTTGGTATGTTCAGGAATGGCGTGATGGCAAGGCGCAAAACTCCAGTCATATTTATACCCGGTTATCGCCATTCAATCCTGAAGCGCGTCAGTATATCGCTGAAATCTACGAAGATTTAGCCAAACATTGTAGTTTTGACGGTATTTTGTTTCATGACGATGGCATCTTGTCGGATTATGAAGACGTTTCTCCTTTGGCTTTGGCTTACACAAAACAAGTTTGGGGCATGCCTGATCAATTTGAAAAGTTACACGCTAACCCTAAAACTCGCATGGCTTGGGCGCAACATAAAACCGATTTGATTAACCAGTTTACAGACGAACTTGTCAGTCGGGTGAAGATATATAGACCCGGCATCAAGACTGCAAGAAACATTTATGCACTACCTTTATTGAAACCGTATAGTGAAGAATGGTATGCCCAATCGTTTAGCTCATTTTTAGCGCATTACGATTACGTTGCCATCGAAGCCATGCCTTTTATGGAAGAAGCGGAAAATCCCAAACAATGGCTAAAGGAATTGGTTAAAGCGGCGGCTAAAGAACCGGACGGACTTAATAAAACCGTGTTTGAATTGCAAGCGGTCAACTGGAAGACACAGGAGAGCATAGCAATGCCTGTTTTTATCGAGCAAATCGAACTGCTTAAAAAGTTGGGTGTCAGCCATATCGGTTATTATCCGGATAATGTTTTTGTGGATCAGCCTAAACTGTCGGACCTGAATAAACATTTTTCACTTCCTGCCCAGCCTTAAGCGGCTATGTTTTCATCGCAGAGGTAATGATAAGGATTGCCTCTGCCAAACATTTATATTATGAGCACAACATTACAAAATTTAAGCACAATCATACAAAGCCACTGGCATGAGTTTGTTTCTCTTTGGGCACCGTTGGATGGCTCTATCGAAGGGTTTATTTATTACTATCCTTTGTTTATGGCTTATGTTTGGATGTTTGGTGCCATTATTTTTTATTTTCGTCATGAGTGGCGTCAACAGGGCAATGCCGAACATTTACCTGAGTTAAAAGACTACCCGCCCGTTTCAATTTTAATCCCCTGTTATAACGAAGGTGAGAATGTTCGTGAAACAGTCGAAATCCTCATGCGACAAAAATACCCCAATTTTGAAATAATCGCTGTTAATGATGGTAGCAAAGATGACACTTTGTCGATCTTGCAAGAGTTAGCCGAACAACATCCCAAGTTGCGTGTCGTCAATTTGCACACTAATCAGGGCAAAGCCATGGGCTTACGCTCTGCGGCTTTATTGGCCAAAAGTGAAATTTTGATTTGTATTGACGGTGACGCTCTTTTGGCTCCTGAAGCAGTAGCGTGGATGGTGCGACATTTTCAGAATAA
>CAILCX010000214.1 GCA_903832775.1 uncultured Methylobacter sp.
TCTTCAGAGCAGCAACACTCGCTACGCTCCTATTGTTTTGCTCTTCCGATTTGCTAAATTAAATTAAATCCGTATAGAAATGTTAAGTTGATTTTAATTACAAATCCATTCGGTATTATTTTTTAATAAATATATGTACTAAATTTTCAACTAGAAGCATGCGGCGTAGCGTAGCGTCGCAGCCGCGACACAAAACCAAGAATACAAGCAGCCATTGCCAATCAACTGATTATAAAAGTTAACGTCATTAAATACATAAAAAAGACCAATAAACGCGAGAAAACAAAACCAAGTCCGTGCAATAATTCATGCATAACGTTTATAAAGGTTGTACGGGGGGCTTAAGATGCGTTAATTTTAAGTCTACAGTACATTGCCAATATCAATAGGCGTAAACCTAACTGATACATAGAATCGAACATATAAACAGAAACTTAAAAGCAAAATTTTAACAAACAGGCCGATAAAAATTTAAGCCAAAATCGAATCTCTCAATAGTTTCTTTCTTTTCTAATATGTTGTCCGTAACATTTTGCGTCCAATACCCCCTGGCCACTTTTGAAATCTTACCGAAGCCATCAACAACCTCGGTTTGATGGCCAGTTATTTGTAAAGTTCCTGCTATTTTATTATCAAGCCCATGAGTTACAAATGTATGTCGAAAACCATGAAATCCACTAAGCTTCGCACCCTCTGAATCATCTCTCAACCCTATTTCATCAAGATACCGGACAAACCATTTAGTTGCATTTGCTGACGCCTTACCGCCACGAGGTTTCCATTCTGGGAAGATAGCCTTATGATCACCGGCTTTAACTGCTTCAACATAACCCAGGAAACCCAAATCAAGTAGCACGCTATGAATTGGAGCTACTCTTGTTTTTTTTGTCTTGATTGATTTTTTAATATCAACCGATGATTCAGTTTCTTCGGAAAAGAGAAAGTAATATATGCCTGTATCAGCATCCTTCAATATATCGGTAAATGGGTTTAGCTGACAAGCCTCATTGATGCGGCAACCGGTATATAAACCGATCAAGGGCAACCAACAATAATGAGCAGTTTTGATATTTGAAGCATATTCTTTCATCTTGGGATGCGAAAATAATCTTACCAGCTCATCTGGCCGTATAGCGCGCTGCTTGTTAAGTCCACTAGCACGTAACCCCCGATACTCAGCCCCTTTTACGCTTAATCCTGGAAAGCCTTGATCCATGTAATTTACTATTGCCCAATCAATAAATACACTTACGCAGGCTCGGTATGTGCTTATAAATGTCTTCTCTGCAATACAGGGGGCTCCCGCGTTAGCAATGATCATTTTCTTTATGCCCATACCTTTAAATTTTTTAACATCCCGCCTAACAGGCAGTTTTTGCACTTCATCAAAAAAATAATTAATATCAGCTTGTAGAATTTGATTGATTGATTTATCACCCACTAATTCTGTAAATATCGGCAATACACCAGTTAACTTATCAAGCATATCGGCTTTTAATGGATTATATCGTTTTAAGAAATCACTTACGACAATAGACAACAATGGCCCTACAACTACCTCAATTTCAGCAGGCGCCGTGCAGAGGACAAAGTTTTGAAGCTTATCAAATGCATCAGCCTTAATTCTCAATTCAGACTGAATCTCTCTTCGCCTAGCAGCTGCAACCGCAATCTCTTTTTCTGCGATTATCCGCTGAGCCAATGGTGGCAACAAAGAAATTTCTTTCTTTTCTTCTGCCTCTATTTCAGCAACAGCTTGTATTAGAAGTTCTAAATCATAATCATCATGCATATTCTTATCCAGATACAAAAAAAGCTCTTTAGCTTTACCGGCAAGTTCATAGCAAGCAGGAACAGCCTCTTGGTAATTTTGGGTTTGCAATGTTTGAGTTAGTTCACGGACGTGAAGTATCGAATGAAAACGATGTGGAACGCTTAACCGAAAATATAGCGTATTGTTACGGCGGTGCAGATGTGGACATTTCATGTTCAGCTCACTTTTGTAGCATCGCTTTGTAGCAAATACAATGCGATGAAAAGAGCTCACACAAAACTAATAATTACTATTACTTATCAATTACTTAGATAAGTGGAAATCTAATGGCGGAGAGTGAGGGATTCGAACCCTCGATGGGAGTTAAAGCCCATACTCCCTTAGCAGGGGAGCGCCTTCAGCCTCTCGGCCAACTCTCCAAATAGATAATATTTATCTTTTAGTTAAAGATATTAATTTTAAAAATTTTATAAAAAGTTATTTTGAACAACAGTAAATATTCTAAATCTCATACCCTGTCAATCCTTCAGGATCATTTTGTTCTTTTTTTATTCTTTCGTAGATTTCTTCCCTATGCACTGAAACTTCTTTCGGTGCATTAACACCAATGCGAACCTGATTCCCTTTAACTCCGAGAACAGTGACTGTAACTTCATCACCTATCATTAAAGTCTCTCCTACCCGACGAGTCAAGATAAGCATGGCTACTCCCTATATATATTAAAAAAGCACTGAATTTAAACAGTACCCAACCAAGACGAGCAATTATAGCAGATTTTTCTTATAAATAAACCCTATGATGCAATTTTCTGATCCAGTTTAAAAGCTGCGTGTAATGCTCTTACTGCAAGTTCTAAATATTTCGCATCAACTACAACCGAAATTTTGATTTCGGATGTTGAAATCATTCTTATATTAATGCCTTCGTCAGCCAATGCTTTAAACATCGTACAGGCAATCCCAGCGTGCGAACGCATACCAACGCCGACAATCGATACTTTTACGATACTATCATCACCAGTCACATTTCTGGCGCCAAGCTCTTCGCAGGTTTTATCCAGCAAGGCTTTTGCCCGCTGATATTCATTACGATTGACTGTAAATGTAAAGTCAGTCGTTGAATCATCAGCAATATTTTGGATGATCATATCAATTTCGATATTAGCATCAGCAATCGGCCCTAAAATTTTAAACGCAACTCCCGGTAAATCAGGAACACCGGTTATGGTTAATTTAGCTTCATCCCGATTAAAGGCGATTCCTGATATTAATGCACTTTCCACTTCTGATTCCTCATAGGTAATGAGCGTACCCCTACCCTCTTCAAATGATGACAACACGCGCAAGGCAACGTTATATTTTCCGGCAAATTCAACCGATCTAATCTGTAAAACCTTTGAACCTAAACTGGCCATTTCCAGCATTTCTTCAAAAGTTATTTTATCCAGTCTACGCGCTTTAGGCTCTACTCTTGGATCTGTCGTGTAAACACCATCAACGTCAGTATAAATATGACATTCATCGGCTTTTAAAGCCGCAGCCAACGCTACGGCAGTCGTATCAGACCCACCTCTACCCAAAGTAGTGATATTTCCGTCTTCATCAACACCCTGAAAACCTGCAACGACAACAACTTTGCCTGCATCAAGATCCGCGCGGATGCAAGCATCATCTATCTTACGAATTCTGGCTTTGGTAAAACTGCTATCGGTTAGAATTTTTACCTGAGAACCAGTATAAGAACAAGCATCGCAACCAATCTCGTGCAAAGCCATACTTAACAAGGCAACGGTAACTTGCTCGCCGGTCGATAACAAGACATCTGTTTCCCGTTCATCAGGGTTATTCTGCATTGCATTTGCCAGAGCAACCAAGCGATTTGTTTCCCCACTCATCGCCGAAACAACAACAATAATTTGATCACCTAAATCATGAGCTGCCTTTACCTTTTCAGCAACCGCTTTGATCCGCTCAACGGTACCAACTGAGGTACCGCCAAATTTGTATACATATAATGCCATTTAATAGAACCTTCTAAGCGCCAAGTTGCGTTTTCACCCAAGCCGAAACTTGTGCCAATGCGGCTGTCAAACCAGACGGATCATTACCTCCCGCCATTGCCAGATCCGGTTTACCGCCACCTTTCCCTCCCACTTGAGTAGCAACAAAATTGACCAAATCGCCGGCTTTTATCTGCCCCATTTTGTCTTTGGTCACACCGGCAATCAAATTGACTTTTTCGCCTTCTACAACCGCCAACACAATGACTGCGCTATCCAGTTTGTTTTTTAACTGCTCAACCAAATCTCTAAGGGATTTGGGATCAACATCATCCAACTTAACGGCCAAGACCTTAATACCCTCAACATCGACTGCCTGAGCACCCAGTTCGCTACCTGCCGAACTGGCCATCTTGGCTTGCAATCGATCCAACTGTTTCTCCAAAAGCCGGTTTTTTTCCATCAATTGTTCAACTTTTTCAGGTGCTTTATCTGGCGCGCTTTTTAGCATACAGGCAATACTGACAAGTGCGTTATCTCGACTGGCTAGCCAGTCAAAACAAACACCGCCAGTTACCGCCTCAATGCGCCTGACACCAGACGCAACACCAGTTTCGCTTATAATTTTCAAACAACCGATGTCCCCCGCCCTATCAACATGCGTACCACCGCAAAGCTCGGTAGAAAATTCGCCAATTTTTAAAACACGTACTTCGTCACCGTACTTTTCCCCAAACAGAGCCATAGCACCGGCTTTAACAGCCTCATCCTTGGCCATTACTTCAGCACTAACAGTATTATTTAAACGGATTTGTTCATTAACAATCCGCTCAACAGCACTGATTTCAAAAGTTGTTACTGGCTCAAAATGTGAAAAATCAAAACGTAAGCGCTCAGGGTTTACCAAAGAACCCTTTTGCGCGACATGATCACCCAAAACCTGCCTTAAAGCTGCGTGCAACAAATGGGTTGCGGAATGATTGAGCTCAGTCGCTATTCTGTCAACCGCACTAACTTTGGCATCGCATAATTGACCTTGAGTTAAAATACCGGAAAGCAATTTGCCTTTATGTAAAAACAGGTTTCCACCCTGTTTTTGGGTATCGGTCACTTCAAAGATTGCGCCATCGGCCTCAATTATTCCGCAATCGCCGATTTGCCCACCAGACTCGGCATAAAACGGTGTTTTATCCAAGATCACAACACCCTCTTCACCATCCTGCAAACTGTTAACCGGTTGTCCTTGTTTATAAAGACCAATAATGCTTACCTGATCTTCAAGGTGATGATAACCGGTAAATTCAGTCTGTGAATCAAGCTTGATATCCTGGTCGTAATCGGCACCAAAACTACTTGCAGACCTTGCTCTGTCTCGTTGCGCAGACATAGCCATTTCAAAACCGGCATGATCGACAGTAAGATGATGTTCACGGGCAAAGTCGGCAGTCAAATCGACGGGGAATCCATAGGTATCATAAAGCTGAAATACGGTATCGCCTGGAATAACCGAACCTTCCATTTTGGCGACACACGCCTCCAGAATCCTCATACCTTGTTCCAGGGTTTCAGCAAAACGCTCTTCTTCCTTTTTCAACACCCGCTCAATTTGAGCTTGAGTCGCAATAAGTTCAGGAAACGCCAGCCCCATTTCTTCAGCCAGTGGCGCAACCAGTTTATAAAAGAAAACATCGCGAATACCCAAACGATAACCGTGACGAATGGCGCGACGAATAATACGACGCACTACATAACCGCGACCTTCATTGGACGGCATCACACCATCTGCAATCAAAAATGCACAGGAGCGTATATGATCTGCAATCACCCGTAACGAACTTTGCGACAAATCGTTAATTCCAGCAAGTTCGGCAGCAGCATTTAATAGTTTTTGGAATAAATCAATCTCGTAGTTGCTATGCACGCCTTGAAGCACTGCTGCGATACGTTCCAACCCCATACCGGTATCCACCGAAGGTTTTGGCAATGGTGTTAACGAGCCGTCTGCGGCACGGTCATATTGCATGAACACCAAATTCCAGATTTCGATATAACGATCACCATCTTCATCGGGTGAACCCGGTGGTCCGCCATCAATATCCTCACCATGATCATAGAATATTTCGGTACAAGGCCCGCAAGGCCCAACGTCACCCATTGACCAGAAATTATCTTTCGCACCTATTCTTGAAAAACGAACCGACGAAATACTAACATCGTCCAACCAGATTTTTTCGGCTTCCGAATCTTCATCAAAAACGGTAACCCATAATTTTTCCGCAGGAATTTCAAGTTCTTTGGTTAAAAAGTCCCAGGCAAAATGAATGGCTTCTTTTTTAAAATAATCGCCAAAACTGAAATTACCCAGCATTTCAAAAAAAGTATGATGCCTGGCTGTATAACCAACATTTTCCAGATCGTTATGCTTACCACCGGCACGCACACACCGCTGACTGGTAGCGGCCTTGTTATACTCTCGGTGATCTCGGCCTAAAAACACATCCTTAAATTGCACCATCCCAGCATTGGTAAACAATAAAGTCGGATCATTGCCCGGAACTAGTGAACTTGAAGACTGAACAGAATGTTCCCGTTCACGAAAAAACTCCAGAAAAGCGGTGCGCAACTCTGCGCTAGTCATTTTTTTCATAATAAATGCTGTTATAACTAAAACTTATTCCAATTTGATAGCCAAATCATTAAATAACTGATTAATCATTTCGCCGGAAAATCCACGCTGTAGTAAAAAACGATTGCGTTTTGCCCATTCATTGCGCTTTAACACAACATCCTGGTTATATTTTTTGCTGTATACCTTTTGTAACAACTCCAGCCAGTCAGCCGACTCTCTTTGGACAATGTCATCAAGAGAAAACGCCGCTATGCCGTTTTGCTTTAGTTCATAAGTCACACGAAGCGGTCCGTAACCTTTTAGAATACGAAATCTGGCATAACTTTCAGCATATCTCAGATCGCTTTGCCAGCCATCGGCTGCCAACTCTAAAATAACAGGATGTGCAAGCTCTGCGTCAAAACCTCTTAAAGCCAGCTTGTTCAGCAATTCTTTTTGACTGTGCTCTCTATACGCCAATAACCGCAGACAAACATCCTTAATTTGCTTGTCGCCAGCTAATGGCTCGAAATCACTTTCTTCAATCAAAACGAACTATTCATCCTCTTCTTCAATCGATGGTACATCGTTAACGCCAGGTTTCTTGGCAAAAGCTTCAGCTCTGATTTTACTCTCAATTTCTTTGGCTTTTTCAGGATGCTCTTTTAAAAAAGCCTTTACATTATCCTTGCCCTGGCCGATTTTTTCATCGCCGTAACTATACCAGGAACCGGCTTTCTGAATAAAACCATAACTTACGCCCAAATCGACCAATTCGCCGACAAACGAAATGCCTTCGCCATATAAAATCTCAAACTCAGCCTGTTTAAAGGGCGGTGCGACTTTATTTTTGACGACTTTAACCCGAGTTTCATTACCAATAACTTCTTCGCCCTTTTTGATCGAGCCAATGCGTCGAATATCCAGACGAACCGAAGCGTAAAACTTAAGTGCATTACCACCGGTAGTGGTTTCGGGACTGCCAAACATCACGCCGATTTTCATGCGTATCTGATTAATAAAAATAACCAGTGTATTGGAACGCTTAATATTACCAGTCAATTTCCGTAAAGCCTGAGACATCAAACGCGCCTGCAAACCCATATGGGAATCACCCATATCACCTTCAATCTCGGCTTTGGGCGTTAACGCCGCAACCGAATCAATGACAACCACGTCAACAGCACCAGAACGTACCAACATATCGGTAATTTCAAGAGCCTGTTCGCCAGTATCGGGTTGCGAAACCAGTAAATCATCGACATTTACGCCCAATTTCTCTGCATAACCAGGGTCTAAAGCATGCTCGGCATCAACAAAAGCAGCGGTTCCACCCAACTTTTGCATTTCGGCGATGACTTGCAGAGTCAAAGTGGTTTTGCCGGAGGATTCAGGACCATAAATCTCAATAACGCGACCACGAGGTAAACCGCCACAGCCCAGAGCAATATCCAACCCTAGGGAACCCGTAGAAACCACGTCAATATCTCGGGAAGCAGCCACATCACCCATACGCATCACAGAGCCTTTACCAAACTGCTTCTCGATCTGCATCAGTGCCGCACCTAGCGCTTTCTTTTTATTCTCATCCATACTTATTCCCCTTTATGCCCTGCGGCGCTGTCGGTTGGAAAGAAATGTCGCCAAACCCAATATAATTATTATCACATAGAGACAAGGCTTCGGATAGTCTTGATTTGCTAAAGAGCTAAGACGGAAGGCTCTGTAATTCAGGTATTACACTTATACCGAATAATTGACTAAAAAATCTGATGATTTCAGTAACGCATTAATTTAACTTAAGTGCTCGCTACTGACGACAAGATAATCATAGACAATTGTGAACAACCATTGAATACCGGCTTCTGTGTCCCACACAAAGACAGTTTTGATCGTTAATGGATTTCTTCAGGTACCTCTTCGTTCAGCTAAAGCTAAACCACTCATTTTTTTATCAAACTTATCGAAAGTAGTTAGCCATCTGAAGCCGAATCTAATGCAATGCCTTGTTAATAACAGCCTGCGACATAATCGTTGACGGCAATTATTGCGTCACCCATTGATAACAGGATGACTAAATCGTCAATAAAACTGTAAAATAGCTGTTTTTTTCATTGGCCAGCCTTTTAATACATCATGCGTACTTCTCAATTTCCACTTAATACCGTTAAAGAAACACCGGCTGATGCAGAGATAGCCAGCCATCAACTGATGATTCGCGCCGGTCTGATTCGCAAACTAGCTGCCGGTCTTTACACTTGGTTACCGCTGGGACTTCGGGTTATGCGCAAAGTTGAAAAAATTACCCGCGCGGAAATGGAAAAAACCGGTGCGTTGGAAGTGTTGATGCCCGGACTGCAACCCGCTGAACTTTGGCAGGAAACCGGACGCTGGGAACAATACGGCCCGGAGCTTGCCCGACTAAAAGACCGGCATGACCGTGATTTTTGCCTGGGTCCCACGCATGAAGAAATCATTACCGATCTGGCGCGTAACGAAATCAAAAGCTACAAGCAACTGCCAATCACCTATTACCAAATACAATCCAAATTCCGCGATGAAATTCGCCCCCGTTTCGGCGTGATGCGTTCGCGTGAATTTATCATGAAAGACGCTTACTCCTTTCACTTGGATCATGAATCCTTACAAGTCACATACGAGGCGATGTATCAGGCTTATAGCAATATTTTCAATCATTTGGGCTTAAAGTTCAGAGCAGTTATTGCCGATTCGGGTTCGATTGGCGGCGCTATTTCTCATGAATTTCATGTGCTGGCCGATTCCGGTGAAGACGCGATTGCCTTTTCAACTGACAGCGACTATGCAGCGAATGTTGAAAAAGCCGAAGCATTACAACCTTTAGGCGTTCGTGGTGAAGCTACGGAAGCCTTAACGCTGCTTGATACACCTGATCAGCATAGTATCGAAGAAATCAGCTTGTTTTTAAGTATTCCAAGCTCACAATGCCTTAAAACACTAATTGTTAAAGGTGAAGAAGATACTCTGGTTGCGTTGTTGCTTAGAGGTGACCACACCCTTAACGATATTAAAGCCATAAAAATCGATGGCGTTGCTTCACCACTGGAGTTCGCCAGCGATGAACAAGTCAGCAGTGCCTGCATTTGCAAGCCCGGCTCAATCGGCCCCATCGGTTTGAATATTAAAATCATTGCCGATCGCAGTGTAACAGCTATGGCTAATTTCGTGTGCGGCGCCAATCAAGAGAATAAGCATTATAAAGGCGTGAACTGGGAACGTGATTTACCAACACCAGACCATATCGCCGATCTGCGCGTAGTGGTTGAGGGCGATCCAAGTCCCGATGGTAAAGGTACTATAACTCTGGCGCGCGGCATTGAAGTTGGTCATATTTTTCAGCTTGGCACTAAATACAGCGAAGCCATGAAAGCCGGTGTCATCAACGAAGGCGGCAAAAACCAGATTATGACCATGGGCTGTTATGGTATTGGAATTTCGAGGGTAGTCGCAGCCGCTATTGAGCAAAGTCATGACGATAAAGGCATTATTTGGTCTACGCATCTTGCGCCTTTTCAGGTTGCTCTTTGTCCAATGAACATGCACAAATCCGAACGTCTTAAAGTGGCTTCAGAGCAGTTGTACCAAGATTTGCTGGCTGCCGGCATTGATGTGTTGTTTGATGACAGAAAAGTCCGTGCCGGATTTATGTTTTCGGACATGGAGTTAATCGGTATTCCTCATTGTATCGTTATTGGTGATCGCGGTCTTGATTCCGGTACGGTTGAATACAAAGCAAGAACGGCTGAGGCAAATGAAGAAATCCCGTTTGCAGATATTGTCACTTTTTTGAAGGCCAAATTAGCTTAAAACCTGGCCTCGATTTTTCACCACGAAGGACACGATGCAGTATCTTTTGTGGTGAAAGCTTAGTAATTTAACAATTGCCTGGCTCGATTATCAGCGCCTGAAGGAAGTTCTCGGGAATTAGCATTAATCCAGGCAACTATATCTTTCCAGGTAGTGGGAGCTTGCAAATCGCGTAATAGCATGTGATAGCCCTTAGGATAAATCGCCACAGTTTTTGCCGTGGCATCCGTTTCCAAAACTTGTTTCAAGAAAGCATAGGTTGGCTCTTTTGGAATGATTTCGTCTTTTTCGCCATACATAATCAGGCTGTTCCCGCTTAGCGAGGCAGCACTGTCAAAGGCCGAATCCATCAAATCAGTCAAACCGTATATTGTTTCCACTCGGGTCGCTTTAATGATCCAAGGATCACGGCCCATGGCACGGAGCATATCGATGTTGTCCGAGGCCATCACATGTACGCCCTTTCCGGTCAAAGTCAGCCAGGGCACGCTATGAGCCAGCGTCCAAAGCAAACCGGTTTGATACCAGGGCATCGTTGATCTGGCCCATAACGCAGGTGCTGCAAGAATGACTCCAGCAACTTCAAGCACTTTTCTTTGCCCCATCGCGGCAATAATTATTGCACCACCCATGCTTTCTCCCAGCAGATAAATGGGACGCTGCGGATAATGTTGTTTCACCAGTCGCACAAAATCCTGCACGTCATTGATGTAAGCCTCTTTTCCCGGCCATAAACCGCGTTGCGGAGCCGCGCCAAAGCCGCGCTGATCATAGGCAAAACAGGCTATTCCAACTTTACTGAAATACTCGGCCGGCGGGTCAAAAAAATGGCTGTAATCGTTAAAACCATGTAGCGCAATAATAACAGCAACCGGTTCGGTTTTAGGTAGCCAATGGCGTAACGGTAAATGGGTACCGTCTGCCGTCAGAAACATATTTTCACCTAACTGGGCTACTTGATCTTTAGCGCCGGGTGGATAAGTCATCGGCATGCAACCATTCAGGTTTAAAGCCAAAAGAATGACAAAAAATGTATTTCGATATTTCATACGATGGGATAAATCTTTGAGCAGTATTTTTTTAAAAACATTAAATAGCAGAGCAAGAATCGCCTTAAACCCTAAAAATCTTCAGAGCAATAACTGCTAATGCTTTATGATACACAGAAATATAATCTGCTAAACCAATTTTTACCCCTTGGCAAAACCATCCCGATATACCAACATAACTAACTTTCGCTCGCGTTCCTTCAAAAATATTGCGCGTAAAGCCCTGATTTATTTCCTGCTCAGCTTTGTCGTGTCTTCGGTTGGTTCCTGTCTTTTGTTTCGCTGGATGCCATTGCCGACTTCTACCTTCATGATCTATCGGCATATGGAAGACTTATTCGGAAAAGGAACATTCATCCCGATTAAATATTCATGGGTTAGTGATACAGCTATTTCAAATTATGCCTTTTCAGCTGTAATCGCTGCCGAAGATCAACGATTTTTCAAGCACTCAGGCTTTGATTTACATTCCATACAGTCGTCGCTTGATGTTTACATGGATGGTGGAAAACTTAGAGGCGCCAGCACTATTTCTCAGCAGGTCGCAAAAAACCTATTTTTATCACCATCGAAAAGTTTTATACGCAAAGGGCTGGAAGTTTGGTTTACGCTTTTAATTGAAGTGCTGTGGACTAAAGATCGTATCTTATTGGTCTACTTAAATATTGCTGAATTTGGCGACCATGTATTTGGCATAGAAGCGGCCAGTCAGCATCATTTCGGTAAACATGCAGGGCAAATCAGCCCTTCTCAAGCGGCTTTATTGGCAGCTACTTTACCCAATCCGATTATTCTCCGCGCATCCCAGCCTTCAGCTTATCTGTTAACACGTCAACGCTGGATACTCCGACAAATGCAAAATCAATGAAGCATTTGAAGTAAGGTGTCTGATATAATCACATAAATTGAAAAAACCGTCCTAAACACCTCCAACATCCAGTAAATAGAGATAAGTAATGAGTATGCAAAAATCTGTCATAAACACTCGTTTATTTGTAAGTAGCTTGGTTATATCAGGTTTACTTGTTGGCTGCGCCAGCACACCGAAAGTTGATGAAAAAGACCCTTGGCAAGGCTGGAATCGCGGTGCGCAAGGCTTTAATGACGGTCTTGATAAAAACGTTGTAAAGCCTGTTGCAAAGGGTTATGCAGCGGTAACCCCAAAATTTGTCAATGATGGGGTCACCAATTTTTTTAGCAACCTTAAAGACATTGGCGTCTTTGTTAATGATTTCCTGCAACTTAAAATGTCACAAGGCGGCATGGATGCAAGTCGATTTTTAATTAATACCACAGCTGGCGTTGCCGGTTTTGTTGATGTTGCAAAAATGGTTGATTTACCAAAACATAATGAAGATTTTGGACAAACTTTAGGGTTCTGGGGTGTTCCTTCGGGCAATTATCTGGTTGTACCGTTTCTAGGTCCAAGCTCACCCAGAGAAGTGGTTGGCGCTGTCGGCGATGCTTTATTAAATCCGCTAACCTATACCTTTGCCTTTGCCGGTAGTGGTGCGGCTGTTTCCGCAATCAATGCCGGAGCAAGGGCTGTTGATGTTGTTGATACTCGGGCAGATTTGATTCCGACTGAAAAGATTCTTGATGAAGCCTCTGTTGACCGTTATGACTTTATCAAAAACTCTTACCAACAACGTCGTGAACATTTGGTTCATGATGGCAATGTTCCTGAAGAAGATGAACTTCAATTGGATGATGATGCCTCGGCAGAAGGAACGGGCAATGCAAAAGCAAACACAAACGGCACAGCAACCGTAATAAAAGGTAAACCAGGCCATGCACCGGTAACCAATAATTCCAAACACTTCCTGGATCTTTCTGCACCTGTTAAAAAATAAAGCAGGATAAATGCGGCCGGTTAAACCGGTCGCATTCCCTTCATGAAGTTTTCAGTATTTATTCTATTATTAAGCATTTGCTTAGAATGCGCTTCATCGCCCAATGACTGGGCACTGATCAAACAAGTAACACAAATTGGCGATAGCCCCCAAAGCATAGGGACCTATACGGCCGGCTGTTTAAGCGGCGCAGTTTCACTGCCTCAAAATGGCACTGGTTTTCAGCTGATGCGCCCTACGCGAGGCCGCAATTTTGGTCATCCAGACTTGGTAAAATTTATTGAAAATCTGTCTCAAACTACTCATATTAAATATGGAGAAGTTTTGCTGATTGGTGATTTGGGACAGCCGCGTGGCGGACCAACACCCAGCGGACATCGCAGTCATCAAACCGGTCTTGATGTGGATATCTGGTATTTGTTATCGAAGCAGGCAGCAACCAGAAACCTAAACTTTAATGAACGCGAAAGCTGGAATGCTCCGTCAGTACTCATTGCAAAATCAAACACTATGGACATTCATCAATGGTTTTCAAACCATGAAGAAATATTGGGGCTAGCAGCGCTTCAACCCGAAGTAGACCGCATTTTTGTGCATGCCAGTGTTAAACGCCAATTATGCTTGAACAAATCAAACGCTAGCTGGTTAAGAAAAATTCGCCCCTGGTGGGGACATGACGATCACTTTCATGTTCGTCTCACCTGCCCTTTTAATAATAAAAATTGCACGCCCCAAGAACCCTTACCGGCAGGCGACGGTTGTGATGCGTCACTGAACTGGTGGTTTTCAGAAGAAGCCAAAACGTCGGTTAAACCTGCTAAAAAACCAGAAAACGCTGTGTTGCCTGCCCTTTGTGACGTTGTTTTGAAGAAAAAATAAGACACAAGTGATTCCATGATTGGAAGGTAGAATACTGCAAGTCTGATTAAATGAAACGTGGCAAGTCGCAATCCATAGTAATGAAAGGCTTTTCTATCTGGCAAAAAAATCTGATCAAAAAAGCACCGTTGGGTTGCCAACCGGAAGGGTGGGCGATACCCACCCTTCCGGCTTATAGCAAAAAGTTAATTTGCCAAAAATACATGGCGCATAGCTTAAAACTGTGCCAACTAAAAAGTTATTTCATTAATTTACAACACCCGAGTCTGATATAGATTTTCTCAACTCAACAACGCCTCTGTAAAAAAATATAACGTTGCTAGATCCACTCGTTAAGCAAAACTACTTATCTGAACCTGAACCTGATCCTGAATTGAATCCTGTTCTGCTATATGTAAAAACCAGTTATCAGAGATCCGGCCATGCAGCTCTCCCAGCTTATTTTGCAAATCATCCAAAATTGCCCTTAATTGATCCTGAGTCGTTCCCTGAGTATTAATACCCTGCACATAAGCATTCAGCTTAATCAAGTCATTCGGCAAACCGTCGTTGTTCGGTAATTCATTTATACAATCAGCAATATCGGCAATGCAACAACCCACAGAGCGGGGCAGATTTGTATTGAGTATTAAAAAATTAAGCACGTCATCACCATTGACGCTGCTTCTGACATGCTGACGATACATTAACTGGGCATTAAGTGACTTCAAGAGGTTGACCCACAGTATGGTTTCGTACTGACGCATGTCATCGCTGCGTGTATCAGCCAATAATAAAGATGCCAAATCCAAAATTCGGCTAGTCATGTCTGCACGTTCAATATTTTTACCCAAGCGAATGAATCGATAGGGATTATTGTGACTCATATAACCTGATAATAAACCGGTGAAACGCTGACAACCTTTTAGAACATCTTTTAGCAAGGCAACACGATTACTGCGATTTTGTATAGAATCAATATTGTTTTTTACCAGTAAATACATTTCATTGACCTGCTCCCAGGCTTCATCGGGTAATAAGTCTCTGGTGGTGCGAATATTCTCCCGGGCCGCACTTAATGACGAAAACAACGACCCCATATAAGTTGCATCGCTAATCAGAAATCGGGTTACATTGCGCTCATTAGCCGATTTATATTTTTCATGGAATTCCTGATCTGCTGCGTTAATGTGAATCAGCTGCTGCCATCCCATTTCAACGCCAATCGGTAAATCCATCAATAAATTCATATGCACACTGACCAGTCTGGCAATATTTTCAGTGCGTTCAATATAACGTGCCAACCAATAAAGGCGTTCCGCTGATCGTGATAACATTACTCATGCTCCCTATTGATAACCCAAGTATCTTTACTGCCACCGCCTTGCGAAGAATTGACCACTAACGATCCTTTTTTCAAGGCTACGCGGGTTAATCCTCCGGCCGTCACAAAAGTATCTTCCCCCTGCAAAATAAAAGGTCGAAGATCAATATGCCGAGGTTCAAGTGTACCTTTGCACAAAGTTGGAGCCGTTGAAATTGCCAGTGTCGGTTGTCCAATATAATTTCGTGGATTTTTCTTAACAATTTCTCGAAACTCAATTATTTCCTTGGCCGTTGCATGAGGACCCACTATCATGCCGTATCCCCCTGATTCGTTAGCCGGCTTGACCACCAGTTCGGGTAAATGTGCCAAAACGTATTCGAGATGCTCTGGATTGTCGCACAAGTAAGTCTCCACATTGGGCAGTATCGGTTCCTCATTCAAATAATAGCGAATCATCTCGGGCACATAAGCATAAACCACTTTATCATCAGCAACACCTGCCCCCGGTGCATTCGCCAGGGATACATTGCCGGCTTTCCAAGCACGCATTAGGCCGGGAACACCCAACGTAGAGTCTTTGCGAAAGACCTCAGGATCAAGAAAATCATCGTCGATACGCCGGTAAATGACGTCAACCTTCTCTAACCCTTCAATGGTACGCATATAGACGCAATCATCGTCATTGACCACAAGATCACTGCCTTCAACCAGTTGCGCACCCATTTGCTGGGCCAGATAAGCATGTTCAAAATAAGCCGAGTTATAAATACCGGGGGTTAAAACCACGATTTGCGGCTTGCTAACATCATCAGGTGCAAGTGACGCCAACATCGCTTGTAATTGGCTTGGATAATCGTCGATAGGCAGAATGTCTAACCCCTGAAAGAGTTCAGGAAATACTCGTTTGGTAATAACACGGTTCTCCAACATGTAGGAGACCCCCGAAGGTACCCGTAAGTTATCTTCCAATACATACATGACACCGTCTTTATCTCGCACCAAGTCGGTGCCGCAAATGTTTGCCCAGACATTATGCCGGGGTTTCATGCCAATACATTCTTTACGAAAATTTTTGGAGCTGGTAATAATCTCGGCGGGCATTTTGCCGGCCTTAATAAACGACTGTTCATCGTAAATATCGGCAATAAAACAGTTTAAAGCTTTCAATCGTTGCTTTAATCCTTTTTCAATTGATCGCCATTCTTTGGCGCAAATGACGCGTGGGATAATATCAAACGGCCACGCCCGATCGATATTCCCTTCATCGCTGTAAACAGTAAAAGTAATGCCCATTTCCAAAATAGCCAGTTCAGCCGCAATTTTTCGCTTGTCAATATCACTCTTATTAAGTGAATTTAAATACTGACACAATCGATAACTGATTGGCCGCGGTTGGAACTCTGAGCACATGAGCTCATCGTAAGCGGTCTCGGTTTTGTAGTTTTCCCAGATTGATTTCATGCTGTGTCATATGGCTAGTTGGCTTTAATAAATAACTAGCACTTTTAATGCCACGTAAATAGCCGCTTGAGCTAATATGCCAATTTGAAGTTACTAACCCTGCAAAAAATAGATTTAGAGCTCTTTCAGCAACCCGAATTGTCTTTTAAATAGATGATTAATATTAATTATTACTGAAATCACTTTACTAATACCAAGCATATCATCCCTGACTGTCAAATAAAAAATTGCTGCAAAGTTAAGACATAAGCACTGATTATTAGTGTGATTACGGCCTAGCTAGAATTATGGATACAAAAGACAAGTAAAAACGACTCGCTAACATAAACCCTATTGCTCTATTCTGGGGATAATGCGCCTCAATTTGGTGCACCATAGATCTTCAGATAGTTAAAGAGATTTCTAATTAAGATATTTTTTTTAACGGAATATTAATAGAGTGTTATTTCAGACCTGAATAATGGAATAATCCTTATAAATAATACCGACAAAAAACATTGCAGTTTGCATCCAAAGCCAGACGCAACGGACAATAAGATTACTAAAGTTAAAGTTGATCATAAACCCCATGAATGATTTTTTTATCTCTGAATAGTCAATTGGTATGGTGTTTGCTTTATTCATGTTAAAGCATAAAACTTATAGAGATCCAATCATGACTATTTCCAGCCAATCTTTATCTTTCCCTGTCCAAGGTGATAAAAAAAACTCAACATTTTTCAATGCATACCTTAACAAACTTCTTACAGAGCGTGACAGCCTTGGCTTAAGCGACATGATCCATGAAATCGACGCCTTGATGCTGGCAGTTGATCCGGGAAAAGCCATTGAATACATCGAAGAGCTATGTCTGATGTCGCCTTATCACTATTTGGTTACCCTGGAAAGCGAGTCGCACTGGACCCACGTTCTGCGCATTGACATGAACTCACCGGATCTTCTGATCCGTGAAGTGAAAGACAACACCATAAAGGGCATCTTTCGCAGCCTTAACGAAGTATTTCCAATAGGTTTAAGCAAACCACACAGTCGCTACATGGGCGAAATTCTGCGGGTTAACAATCTGCATGAAGTAGCCACTTTACAGCAACGCCGAGGATTCCGGTTTTTCTCTCAGGATGAGGTTCGAAAACTCGAACTGCCCGGCAATATGGCAATCATCAAACCCTCGCCCTATACCCATAACATTGTTGCCTATATGGAACGTGAACCTGATCAGCTACGGGTTTATGCTTTGGGTGTCAGCAGCATTCGCAGTGATGCGCAACAAGCTTGTGACAAGGCCAAAAATCAACAAGTGATACTGGGTATCGCCGATTTGATTTTACCGGTGGATCATTTAGCGACACGTATTTACAGCCAAAACCGCGAAGTAGCGATTTTGGAATGGCTATCGTTGTCCAGTTATTACTACTGGGGTTCGTTTGATATACACGACCAGAACTCCTCGACTAATGTCACCAAAAGCATCCATTATTCGGATGAGTTGCGTAGCCCGGCCAAAGTATTTACCGCTAATAACACACCTTATTTTGTCAATCATTTCACAAACTCGGATTCCCCAACCGAAAATTTTGTGCGCAATTATGGCCCCCGATTACACCATATTGCCCTCGCTGTTAAAGATGGTGATCAGCTAGGCATTGAAAATATTGAATTTGTGGTCGAAGCCATTCGCCACCAAGGCAAAAGCTTTTTACTGGATGTGGTCGGTTCCAAGGACGAAGGTCTAAAACAGATCTTTTCCAGCGCCTCTGAGCACTCCTCCTTGATTATTGAATACGTTCAACGCTTTGGCGGCTTTCAGGGCTTTTTCACCAAAGACAATGTTGCGCAACTGACCCATGCCGCCGGCGTGGAAGAAGAATTACTGAGAATGCAGGCACTGGCACAACCTGTTTTGCAGGATTAAAAATAATTCCAGTCCACAAACAAAATAATTGTCCACGAAATGCACGAAATACCTTTCATGGACAAGCTGAAACTTTAAGAATTTTTGTAACGCTTAACACTTCGTCAAGGAAAACATCATGACCATTCGGGTAGCTATCCGTCACAAAACCGTTTACAACTTCGATAGATCAGTATCGTTGTCGCCGCATGTGTTCAGATTACGGCCGGCAGTCCATAGTCGCACACCAATTAGTGGCTACAGCTTGCGCATCGAACCGGAAACCCACTTTATCAACTGGCAACAAGATCCGTTTGGAAATCTTCTGGCACGGGTAGTATTTCCCGGAAAATGTACAAAACTGAGTGTTGAAGTTGAAGTAATCGCTGACTTGACAGTAATTAATCCCTTTGATTTTTTTGTTGAAGACTATGCGGAAAATTTCCCGTTTAACTACAACGCGCCATTGCTAAAAGAATTACAGCCATATCTGGAAATCACCGAACAAGGGCCTTTACTTAAAAAATGGCTGGCTGATTTTGATCTGAGTAAATGCACTATCAATGACTTTCTGGTTGATATTAACCGAAAAGTTTTTCAGACCATTGGCTACAACATCCGTATGGAAGTAGGTATCCAGAGTTGTGAAGATTCCCTGACCAAACTGAGCGGATCGTGTCGCGATTCTGCCTGGTTACTGGTGCAAATATTGCGTCATTTAGGCTTGGCAGCTCGTTTTGTCTCAGGTTATCTGGTACAACTGACCGCAGACATCAAATCACTGGATGGACCGTCCGGTCCGGAACAGGATTTCACCGATTTGCATGCCTGGACTGAAGTATATATACCCGGCGCAGGCTGGATTGGTCTTGATCCAACCTCCGGTTTACTGGCGGGTGAAGGTCATATTCCACTGGCTTGTACACCCGATCCGGCCAGCGCTGCGCCAGTCACCGGCGGCACAGATAAATGCGAAGTGGCGTTTGAATTTAGTAACACCGTCGTGCGTCTGCACGAAGATCCACGCGTCACCAAACCTTACACGGATGAACAATGGCTGAACATTGATGCTTTGGGTCAGCAAGTTGATCGGCAATTGCTGGTAGACGATGTGCGTTTAACTATGGGTGGAGAACCGACTTTTGTATCGGTAGACGATATTGAAGGTGCAGAATGGAATGTCGATGCGGACGGACAGCACAAACGGGAACTTGCACAAGCCTTAACCAAACGGTTACGTGATGATTTCGCAAAAGGCGCCATGCTCCATTATGGTCAAGGTAAATGGTATCCAGGCGAACCACTGCCGCGTTGGCAATATGGCATTTTCTGGCGTAAAGACGGCGCACCGATTTGGCGCGATCCGTCCCTGCTCGCTGATATTAATCAGGACTATGGTCATACCGCTGCACAAGCCGAACAGTTTATAACTCAGTTCACCTTGCGCCTGGGTTTACAGCCTCGACATATTAAAACAGCTTATGAAGATTGTTTTTATCATCTCTGGCAAGAAGGTACGTTACCGGACAATATTGATCCGTTAAAAAGCAATTTAAAAGACTCGCTGGAACGCAAGACCTTGACCCAAAAACTGGATGCCGATTTAGGTCAACCGGCTGGCTTTACCTTACCCATCAAATGGGACTGGATTAACCAGCACTGGCAAAGCGGTCCCTGGGATTTCCGTCGTGGCCAGATGTTCTTAATTCCCGGTAATTCGCCAATGGGCATGCGTCTGCCTTTAGGCAGCTTACCGTGGGTAGCCCCGGATAAGCGCGACACGCAGGAAGAGCAAAGCCTGTTTGCCGAGCTTCCGGAACTGGGCGACTATTACGGTGAAGTTATGCGTCGCTACAGTCATCTTGAAAAGAAACTTAAAACCCATCCAGAGCTTGCTGATCAAGCTTTGGGCGATGATAAAACTATTGAAGTCGAGGTGCCTCATACCGCCGTGTGTGTTGAAGCCAGAGCCGGTCGAATCCATATTTTTCTGCCGCCCCTGACTTCACTAGAACATTACCTGGAACTGATTGCTGCGGTTGAAGCGACGGCGGAAAATCTTGCTGTACCTGTGGTGCTGGAAGGTTACGAGCCGCCCCGCGATTATCGTGTTGAGCGCTTAATGGTAACGCCTGATCCCGGTGTCATCGAAGTCAATATTCATCCGTCAAAAACCTGGCAAGAGTTGGTGGACAAAACCACCCTGCTTTATGAACAAGCGCATCAAGTCAGATTAGGTACCGAAAAGTTTATGCTGGATGGACGTCATACCGGAACCGGTGGCGGCAACCATATCACCATGGGCGCTGAAATGCCGACGGACAGTCCATTGTTACGCCGCCCTGATTTATTGCGCAGTCTGGTGACTTACTGGCAGCATCACCCCGGTTTATCGTATTTGTTTTCCGGGATGTTTATCGGCCCGACCAGCCAGGCGCCGCGTGTCGATGAAGGTCGCGATGAAAAACTCTATGAACTGGAAATCGCCTTTCAGCAAATGCCTGAAGGAGAAGTACCGGCACCTTGGTTAGTGGATCGATTATTGCGCCATTTACTGACCGACATCACAGGCAACACGCATCGCTCTGAGTTCTGTATTGATAAACTGTATTCGCCGGACAGCTCAACCGGACGCTTGGGCATTCTGGAACTACGTGCCTTTGAAATGCCACCGCATGCTCAAATGTCACTGGTACAAATTGTGTTATTGCGCTCGTTGATCGCCTGGTTCTGGCGTGAACCTTACAAACACGATTTAATCCGTTGGGGCACCGAGTTACATGACCGTTTTATGTTGCCGCATTTTGTTCAGGAAGACATGAAACAGGTCACGCAAGATCTGCAACGTGCGGGTTACGGTTTTGAATTTGAGTGGCTGGCGCCGTTTTTCGAGTTTCGTTTTCCGAGATATGGAAACACAATGATTGATGGCATGGATCTGGAATTGCGCTTTGCCATCGAACCCTGGCATGTACTGGGCGAAGAAGTCAGCAGTACCGGAACGGCAAGATATGTCGATTCCTCGGTAGAACGTGCCCAAATTAAAATAACCGGCCTTACCGAAGGCCGTTACATAGTGACTTGTAATGGCCGACGCTTGCCGTTACGCAATACCGGTCGCAACGGCGAATATGTAGCCGGTGTGCGTTACCGTGCCTGGCAGCCGCCCTCTGCCTTACACCCCACCATTGCACCGCATGTGCCCTTGGTGATTGATGTAATTGATACCTGGAACGGCCATTCGGTAGGCGGTTGCACTTATCATGTCGCTCATCCCGGTGGACGTAGTTATGATGCTTTTCCGGTGAACAGTTATGAAGCCGAAGCTAGACGCGTCAATCGTTTTTGGGCTTTTGGCCACACGCCTGGTGTTATAATGTCGACACCCATCCATGAATTAAGCCTGGAATATCCACTTACCCTGGATTTAAGGCATCGGAACGGGTAATACCGTAATGCTTAAAAATTAACTGATCGTCCCATCCGCTTTGGAGCTTGATTAAAATGACCGATAAATTAAAACAGTTACCGCCGGCCGTTTTGACGCTGGATAACAAAAATTACGAATTGCCCACGATGATAGGAATCGAGGGTGAAAAAGCAATTGATATTTCCAAACTACGCAGTCAAAGCCAATATGTAACACTGGATGAAGGTTACGGAAATACTGCCAGCTGTGAAAGTGCGATTACTTATATTGACGGTGAAAAAGGGATCTTACGTTATCGCGGTTATCCCATCGAAGAATTGGCAGAACATTCGCGTTTTGTTGAAGTCGCCTACCTGCTACTTAATGGCGAATTGCCTAACAGCCAGCAATTAACAGCGTTTTCAACCGATCTGAATGAGGCATCAATCATTCACGAAGACATGCATCATTTTTTTAACGGCTTTCCGCGCGGCTCTCATCCGATGGGGATTCTGGCGACCATGGTAGCTTCCTTATCGACCTTCTATCCGGTTCCTGATCGACTTGACGCGGTGACTGAACAACAAATCGTTATCAAATTAATTTCACAGGTCCGCACCATAGCGGCTTTTTCTTACAAAAAATCAATCGGAGAACCGTTGATTTATCCTTCGCATAAACTGAAGTATGTGCGTAATTTTTTAAATATGATGTTTTCTTCGCCGGTACGGGATTATCAACTGGATGAAGACATCGTCCGAGCTATCGATATGTTTCTGATTTTACATGCCGATCATGAGCAAAATTGCAGTACTTCGTCGGTAAGGACTGCCGGTTCCAGTATGGCGAATGTCTATGCCGTCGCTTCATCTGGTATTTCAGCACTTTGGGGTCCGCGCCATGGCGGCGCTAACCAGCAAGTTATTCAAATGCTTGAGCAAATACATGCTGACGGCGGTGACGGTACAGAATTTATCAATCAGGCAAAAGACAAAAACTCAACCAGTCGCTTGATGGGTTTTGGTCATCGCGTTTATAAAAACTTTGACCCGCGTGCCATGGTTTTAAAACAGCAATGTGACAAATTATTCGACAAAGCCGGTGTCAGTGATCCGTTGTTCGATATAGCCCGTAAACTTGAAGAAATCGCTTTGAAGGACGATTATTTCATTTCACGAAAACTGTATCCCAATGTCGACTTTTATTCCGGCTTGATTCTTCGTGCTGCGGGTATACCCACGAATATGTACACCGTATTATTTGCGATTGGCAGAATGCCAGGCTGGTTGGCACACTGGCGCGAAATGCTGCACGGTGAACAGGTAATCATCACGCGGCCACGTCAAATCTATGTGGGTGAACCTTTAAGGCACTACCAAGGTATTGATCAACGATCTTGAGCTTAGATTTAAATATTAAGGGGGTGTTAGTTAAAAAATATATCCACAACAAATAAAGAATTTGTGGTGAATTAATATTTTTGTCTTCTGCTTTGTACATCCAGTCAATTTCAGGCTGGATGTAGCCAGTGTTAATAGCAAGCTGCTGCCTTGATTCAATGGGAAATGATGATGATTAGAGAATAACAAAGGACGCAGCATGGATGAATCAGCCAATACTCTTGGTGAGCAGTTTTACGCAACAAAACTGGGCGTTTACGATGAAACCGCTTCCAAAGATGCCAAGGTACTCCCTCACTGGGAGCGCTTTATGGGTGCAGTTACCAGCATGGGTAGCGAACAATTGGACTTGCGTCGACGTGAAGCCCAAAGGCTGTTACGAGAAAACGGCGTCACTTACAATGTTTACGGGGACACCCAAAAATTAACACGTCCCTGGCGACTTGATCCACTCCCTTTATTAATTAGCAGTGCAGAATGGGCACTTATCGAGGTCGGTCTTAAACAACGCGCTGAATTACTTAACCTGGTTTTAAAGGATATTTACGGCAAACAAAACTTACTGAAAAAAGGTCTGTTACCGCGAGAACTTGTGCTGGCTCACAACGGTTTCTTGCATGCCTGTGTCGGCTCACTTTCAAACCGAAAAAACCAGTTGACTGTTTATTCAGCCAATCTTGCCCGTGGCCATAATGGACGGATGTGGGTGCTCAACGACCGAAGTCAGGCACCTTCAGGCTTGGGTTATGCTATGGAAAATCGCTCCGTGATGACCAAAGTACTACCGGATATTTTTCGGGAAACCCAGGTTAACAGGCTTTCAGATTTTTTTAAGGTCCTTCGTAAAGGATTAGCCGATAGTGCGCCACATAATAAAGAAGATCCGAGAATTGTTATTCTGACACCGGGATCTCTCAATGAAACCTATTTTGAACATGCCTATTTAGCGACTTATCTTGGTTTTTCGCTAGTACAAGGGGATGATCTCACCGTTCGTGATGGCCGAGTCTGGTTTAAATCCCTGGATGGCCTGCAACCGGTTGATGTTATTTTGCGACGCGTAGACGATTCTTTCTGTGATCCCCTGGAGTTGCGCAGCGCTTCGCGATTAGGTGTTGCAGGCTTGCTTGAAGCCGTGCGCAGAAATAATGTTGCAATCGCCAATCCGTTGGGTAGCAGCGTCTTGGAAAACTCGGGTTTACTGGCATTTTTACCCAAACTTTCACGCTATTTTTTAAATCAGGAGCTCTTGTTACCTTCTGTAGCCACCTGGTGGTGCGGGCAACGCCATGAGCGAGATTTTGTTTTGCAAAATTTTGATCGCCTGGTTATTAAACCGATTAATCGATCTGTGGGTGATTATTCCGTATTCGGCGGTTTATTGAGCGTTAAAGAAAAAGAACGGTTACGTGCGGCCATCCTTGCAAAACCCCATGCTTACGTTGGCCAGGAATCCGTCAGTTTTTCTACGGTACCTTCATTTATCGATCATCAAATTGAGCAGCGCTTTGCTGTCTTAAGAAGCTTTGTAGTTGCCAGCGATGAAGGCTACCACGTGATGCCTGGTGGTCTGACACGGGTTGCCCGCCAACAGGACGACTTTATTGTTTCAAATCAGTCAGGCGGTATCAGTAAAGACACCTGGGTGTTAGCGGACGCCTCAGCCAAGCAAATCAGTTTATGGGCCCAACCCGGTCGTGGCGTGGTTTTATCTGCGGTAACTGAACCGCTTACCAGTCGCTCTGCGGATAATCTATTTTGGGTTGGCAGACATTTGGAGCGCATCAAGGCAGCTACGCGTTTAATGCGGACAATCCTGATCAAATTATCGGAAGACCAGGAACATAAAGAGACCATCGATAGCCAATGTCTTAATGAGCTGTTGCGGTCCATGACCCAGATAACAGGCACCTTTCCGGGCTTTCTTAATGGTAATGCCGCTTTATTTAAAGCCCCTCAAAGCGAATTACTGGCACTGGCCAAGAATGTGCAACGGGCCGGAACCCTGGCTGCCAGTATTCAAGCTTTCTTTCAAACCGCTTACAGTATCCGCGATTTCTGGTCACAAGATACCTGGCGCTGTGTTGATAATATTCAACGCCGCTGGCAACAACGCGTTGTTAATAATGAGTGCGATCTGGAGCAATTGCAAAAATATCTGGACGATTTAATTACCAGTTTCGTTGCATTTATTGGCTTAACAACGGAAAGCATGACCCGGGAAGCAGGCTGGTTAATGCTGGATAGCGGTCGTCGTCTGGAACGCGCATTGACCCTAGTGGCACTGATACGTGCCACATTGGTACAACGCCATCCACTCGCCTTGCAAAATCAGTTGCTCGAAGCCGTCTTGATTTCCACTGATAGCTTAAGTATTTATCGGCGCCGCTATCGTTCCTTTATCCAGTTACCAATGGTACTTGAACTGCTGCTAATGGATGAAACGCACCCGCGATCTCTGGCCTATCAGTTACACCAGTTATCCAATCATATTAATGCACTACCCAGAGAAGCCGGTAAAAAACAGCTAAGCGAAGAAGAACGTCTGATTCTCCGGGCCTACACGGACTTACGTTTACTTAAAGTATCTGAACTGGTAAAAGTTGATGACGATGCCGGTGTTTACCATGATCTGGAACGCGTCCTGTCGGGAATGACCCAGCAATTATGGCAACTCTACGAAGTTCTTGCCCAGGCCTATTTTAGCCACTCGCAAGTACCGCAAGTCATGACACCAACTCAACAGGAGGATGATCTGTGAAATACCGTATCACTCACAGTACTCTCTACCAATACAACCAGTTAGTCGGCTTGTGTCAAAATGAAGCCCGGTTGAAACCGCGTGATTTCTGGCGCCAACAATGTCATAGCTGCGTCTTTGATATTGGCCCGGAACCGGCTGACTTTAACGAACGCATCGATTTCTTTGGCAACCACGTTGCTTATTTCGCCATACAACAGCCCCATCAACGACTGCTTGTCACTGTCACCAGTGAAGTCACCGTATTTCCCAAAGACATGCGCAATGAGCTGGCCAATCGCTTAACTTGGGAGCAGGTGCGTGACCAGTTACAAGAAACGTCCTGTAAAACACCCTTACAAAGTCAGCACCAAAATGGGTCGGCACAGAGTCAAAGTCAAAACTCATTGCTTAACACTTATGATGAATTGCACGATGCCAAGCTCTATCTACTGGATTCGCCAATGCTAATCGCCAGCGCAGATCTCATGGCTTATGCGCAAGCTTCCTTTCAAGCCGGCCGCCCCCTGGTTGAAGCCGTGGCTGACTTGATGCGACGTATCCATGTTGATTTCACCTATGATCCCAGTTTTACTACGATTGCCACGCCTTTATCCGACGTACTGCATTTTCGCCGAGGCGTTTGTCAGGATTTCGCCCATTTGGCGATTGGGTGCTTGCGCTCGATGGGAATTGCCGCCCGTTATGTCAGTGGTTACGTGGAAACACTACCAGAACCCGGCAAACAACGCCTGGTTGGTGCTGATGCTTCACATGCCTGGTTTGCAGTCTATGTACCGGAGGCAGGTTGGCTGGAATTCGATCCCACCAATAATAAACAACCTTTCGATCAACATATCAGCTTGGCTTGGGGACGTGATTATACGGATGTTACACCACTTAAAGGCATAGCCTTTGGTGGCGGACAACATACCTTGTCAGTATCCGTGGATGTACTTAGACTGTAACTGCATTATTTGACATTATTATCTTTTGAGCAAAATGGACGTTGACCTTGCTTTACTGGATAATATTGTCAAAATTATTTTTAATCACAACAATCGAACGTACTATGACCTATTGTATTGCAGCTTCTATAGATGAAGGACTTATACTTGTTTCTGACTCAAGAACCAATGCGGGTATTGATAATGTCAGTACCTACGGCAAAATGCATGCGTTTAAAACTACACCGGATCGCAAGATTGTTTTAATGTGTGCGGGTAACCTTGCAACGACTCAAGCCGTTCTGGAACAATTGCATCGAGATAAAGTAAAAAATGCCGGGGTTAATATTAATAATGTAGAGTGCTTGTCTGAAGCTGCGGCCTATCTGGGACATGTCAGTGTTGAAAAGCAAAAACAACATATCAACTCGGAAGGACAATCGGCATTTAATCCCGCGGCCAGTTTTATCTTGGCCGGCCAGATAGGAGATGAACCCCATGGGGCTTATATGGTGTATTCTGAAGGTAACAACATAACCAGCTCAGCCAATACTCCCTTTTTACAAATTGGGGAAAGTAAATATGGCAAACCAATACTGGATCGTTTTCTTAAATTAGGTACCTCAATAGACGAGGCAGCGCGTTGTTGCCTAGTTTCAATGGACTCAACCATCCGAAGTAACGCTAGTGTCGGCCCACCGGTTGAAATGCTGATTTATCGGAAAGACAGCTTTTGTTTTGATGAATATTATTGTTTTGATGGCGATGATGATTATTTGCTACACCTAAGACGAAGCTGGGAAAACAAGCTCCGTGAAGCCATTAGCGCTCTGCCCTGCTTGAGCAAAGAAGAAGTCAAAATCATGCGGGTTGATTTGTAACTGACTTACTGCAAAAATTGAAATATTGAGATCTGGGAACTGCTAAAATCGCCCCCACGACTATGGATAGTTGATAACACTCCCCATATTTTGTAATTTAAATAAGTCAGCAAGTAAAGCTGCAAATAGCCTCGATGGAGAAACGCTGAATCAAGGATTTATTGACGCCGAATAACTCTTATTAACTCCGTTACAGCGAGGCAACTTGCTGGCGGTGACCAACTCGCTAAGACAATCAGGCGATAAGCCGCAATCTGTAGGAAAAATAGCGTCGTGTGTTAGAAGGAGTCATCCCATTGCCCTTTAGATTTCATTTTACTGCATTGAAGGCACGCGATATTTTTCTCACTTCCATCTGTCCTTGATTAGCAATTAAAACCGTAGTTGCCAAATCATTAAATATTCCATGCTCCACGATTCCTGAAATACTATTTAAACTATCGTTCAAGGCTTTTGCAGGGATAGACGAATCAAAACTTACATCGGCTATCAAGCTACCGTGAGAACTTAGGGCAAAGCCATTTTTAGCCGGATTTTGACGTAACTCTCCATGCCCACCAATTGCTTCCAGCTGATTTTTAAGCAGTTGCCAGGCAAACGGCATCACTTCGATGGGGATTGCGAAACGCTGTCCGATACGATCAACTAACTTGGAAGCGTCAGCCAAAACGATAAACTCTTTACTTGCGGTTGCCAGTAATTTCTCACGCACCAAATCAGCTCCCTGACCTTTAAGCAAGGTCGAGTCAGGCGACACTTCATCCGCACCATCGACATAAAGGTCGAGTTGACTGACTTGATCAAATTCAACTACAACTAATCCCTGTTGTTGCGCAAAATGCTTGCTCACCTCCGAACTGGCAACGATAGTTACTCTTAAGCCTTTCTCACGACTTCGCATGCCCAGTTCCATAATAAAACAATTTGCGGTTGAGCCAGTCCCCAACCCAACTACCATGCCCTCTGCCACTAATCCGACCGCATAGTGGGCCACAAGTTCTTTATCATTCATGGTTTCACCCTAAGTTAACATCATAACAAGCCTTACTATATCAGCTACATTCAAGAAATTTTATAACCCGAAAGCGCTGTCGCGTATAATCAAACCCTTTTTTATGCACTGGATTTACGTTCCAGCCAGCACTCAGGAATAATAATGCCCCAAATAGTTGTTTGCGCCCTATACAAATTTGTTGTTCTTGAAAATTACCAGGCTTTACGTCAACCCCTACACGACATCATGGAAGTCTCAGAGGTTCGCGGAACTTTGTTATTAGCCAATGAAGGCATTAACGGAACGATAGCCGGTTCGCGCCAAGCTATTGATACAGTTTTGAATTGGTTACGGCATGACTCGCGCCTGGCGGATATTGACCACAAAGAGTCGCTGACCGACACCATGCCGTTCAACCGCGCCAAAGTAAAACTCAAAAATGAAATTGTTACCATGGGCATTGCAGGCATCGACCCTAAACGGGTGGTGGGAACTTATGTCAATCCCAAAGAGTGGAACAAACTGATCTCCGATCCTGACGTTATTTTGGTGGATACCCGAAACGACTATGAGTATCAGGTCGGCACCTTTAAAAACGCCATCAACCCGAATACCATGAGTTTCAGGGAGTTTCCCCAATACGTTAAAGATCATCTTAATCCTGAAAAACACAAAAAAATCGCCATGTTCTGTACTGGCGGTATCCGTTGCGAAAAATCAACGGCCTTCCTCAAAGAACAGGGTTTCGCCGAGGTTTATCATCTCAAAGGCGGCATATTAAAATATCTGGAAGAAGTCCCCGCTCAAGAAACACTCTGGGAAGGCGAATGCTTTGTTTTTGACGAACGGGTAACGGTTAATCTTCAGCTTGAAAAAGGCCAGTATGACCAATGTAACGCCTGCCGCTTACCGATTACTGAAACAGACAAAGCCAGCGATACTTATCAGCAAGGCGTCAGCTGTCCCCATTGTTACGATAAAATCACGCCTGACCAGAAAACCCGCTTCATGGAACGTGAAAAACAAATGGATTTGGCCAGAAAGCGCGGCGAAGCGCATATTGGCGCAGATGCCGCCAAATCGTTAATCCAAAAGCGGGCCAACAAAGTGCAACGACGCAAAGAGAGTAAAACTGAGTTAGGATGATTAAGCTATTTTCATTAAGCTATCGATTATTGCCACTATAACTTTTTGGCGATCTTTAAATATTTTCGTCAAATTTCTGCGATTGATAAAGTTGATGTTAAAATTATCATTAGCGACACCGTGTAGCAAAATACTGATTATCTTGTTAAAAATAGGTTTTTGTTTTCGAACCACATAATCAGCATAACAATCATTCATCGAAGAATTAAATTGAAAAAAACCATAAGACACCGCATCCCACGATTATTTGTTATTCTTTTTTTGATCCTGCCTTTGCAAGCATCTCTTGCTGAAGACATAATCACTCAGGAAACCGGCATATCGCAGGAAATTACGGCCATTATTACGGCAAAACAACATCCTTATCTGGTGCTGTCGAATTTCCCAAATCGCACTGATGATCTGGAAGCGCTTTATAAACTGTCCAACCACGAATTGTTATGGCTTGGTACGCCCGATTCAGAAAAGAAAATTAATGAAGCGCTCGTTTTACTGGCCAACGCGACTGTTCACGGTTTAAATCCTAAAAACTACGATACTGAAACTTTATGGCAAAAACTACAACCCGCCTTACAGTTGAAACCGGATGCTTATAAAGATTTGGCCTTATACGATACAGCTTTAAGCATCTCGTTACTGAGATTCCTGCATGATTTGCATTATGGTCGGGTCAACCCTCAGGGCATAAACTTTAACTTGAAGTTAAGGGAAAAAAAGCTGATTGATTTACCGTTATTGATCAAAAATAGCCTGAACCAAAAAACCTTGGCTGACCTACCATTGGCGGTTGAACCCAAATTAAAACAATATCAGAAGTTAAAGCCAGCCCTGGCAAATTACCGCCAACTTGCCGCGAACTCATTGCCATTTAAATTTGACTTTAAAGAAACTCTGCGCCCCGGTGAATCCAATCCACAAATCGCCCAGCTTCGCCGATTTTTGATCACAGTTGGGGAAATGCCGGAAGAAAAATCTGTTTCAACCACTCAAAAATCCTCGCTCTATTCGGATGCCATCGTTAGCGGAGTTAAAAAGTTTCAAAAACGTCATGGACTGACGGCTGACGGGCATATTGGAAAAGGTTCTGTTGCTGCGTTAAATATACCGTTAATCCAACGCGTTACCCAAATTGAGTTAGCTATGGAAAGACTACGTTGGTTACCTGCGCTTAGTACCGGCGCCTCTATCATCGTTAACATTCCGGCCTTTCAATTATGGGCATTTAATTCGGTGGATCAGAACGATTCTGATGTATTAAACATGCGAGTAGTTGTGGGCAATGCGCTAAAAACCCAAACCCCCGTGCTAATGGCTGAAATGCATTTTATTGATTTCATGCCTTACTGGAACGTTCCTTACAGCATCATAAAAAATGAACTGTTACCCAAGTTAATTCAAAACAGTCATTATCTTGAAAAAGAAAATATGGAACTGGTTTCGGTTTTCCGCGACTCAGAAAAACCCACAGCATTTAACCAGGAAACCATGAGCCTGCTTAAAGAAGGTAAATTAAGAGTCAGACAGCGACCCGGTGGCAAGAATGCACTGGGCAGAGTGAAGTTTATCTTCCCCAACAAAGATGATGTCTATTTACATGATACGCCATCAAACGCTTTGTTTAGCAGATCAAGAAGAGATTTTAGCCATGGCTGCGTGCGAGTCGAGAACCCACAAAAACTGGCTGAATTTGCACTGAAAGATCAGGATAACTGGAATACAGATACCATAAAAGAGGCTCTTAACACGCCAAAAACCCAGAGGGTCATACTGAAAAAACCAATACCGGTTTTGTTTTTTTACACTACGGCCTATTTTGATCACAATGACAGCCTGGATTTTTACCCCGATATCTACGGTCATGATGCAGTATTATTGGAAGCATTAAGTAAACCTGATGATTTATCCGATCAATCGCTTTTTATCAGTTCCAACGCAACTCAAGAAGCAGTGATTCAATAGACTTGATTATTAGACCAAACCAATAAAAACAGGGTCGGTACTTTTAAAGTAATTTGCCGACCCTTTAGTATGCTGACAGTCGAATACAACCATTCAATACGCAAAGCATTGGTTGCTTCGATTCATTTTGCGCAATTTCTTTACGCATCTCAAGTTCATCCGATTTAGAAAAAAATTTACATCTTATCCGTATAAGGGAGTCTTTAACCAGATTGGAAAAAAGCTGATCATGGCCCTATTCGTGAGTAATCTAAGTAAACAGCTTTTTTAAGTCACCGATCAACATTAACCACCGCTTGACATTCAATCATTTGATTGACAAAATATAAATCAAACGATTGATTTATATTTAACGACTGTGAGTAAGCATGACTAAATCCGCCGATAACCAGACAGAACAGGGTAATGCCCGTGGCTGTTTGATCATGGCTGCATTGCGAATCTTTGCCGAAAAAGGTTTTGGTAGCGCAACCACGCGTAATATTTGCGAATTAGCAGGAACTAATATCTCTGCCATTCGCTATTACTTCGGTGATAAAGCCGGGTTGTATAGGGCTGCTTTTACTGAGTCTATGGGCGGACTTCCTTGCCATTCAACTCTCGATACTTTCGCTAACCTGCCTTTGCCAGAAGCTTTACATTTGTTTTTCAGGGAATTCCTTGAGCCCTTAAAAAAGGGTGAAGAGTTACGCCTGGCGATGAAATTGCGCTTTCGGGAAATGATCGAACCTACCGGAGTCTGGCAACAAGAAATTGATGCCGAAATCAAGCCGCAATTCGACGCCTTATTGTCGATAATAAAACAATATTTAAAGTTAGAGAGTAGTGATGACGATATGCAACGCCTGGCGTTTGCAATTATTGGTATGGCGGTACATTTTTATGTCGGTCAGGACGTTATTGCCATTATTGCACCACACCTGCTTGATACGGCTGAAGAAATCGATACCCTGGCTGAACGTTTATCAGGCTATGCCGTTGCGATGATTGAAAGTGAAGCTAAACGTCGGTTAATGGATAACGATTTATGAACATAATATTTCCCCATCGTCTAGGCTTTGTTGTTTATGCTTTATTGCTGACTGGCTGTGGCTTAAAAGGTGGCTGGCTGACTACCGTCGGCCCAGATTACCAAGCACCTAGCCCACCGACCGCTCCCCAATGGAATGCACCTCAACCGACGCTTGCGCATCAGGGTGAACTAACCGAATTAACCAACTGGTGGAAAAAGTTTAATGATCCCACGCTTAGCCAATTGCTGGCCGCCGCACAAAACGAAAGCGCGAGTATTGCCAAAGCCAAAGCTCATATCGAAGAGGCACGAGCCAGTCTGGTTGGCTCTGAATCTGTATTTTTGCCCAGTTTAGATTCACAAATAAGCAGTAGCCGCTCGTCCTTCTCTTTCGGCCAAGCACCCTTCATCCGCAATCAGCATCAAATCAGCATACAATCCAGTTGGGAAGTTGACTTGTTCGGTGGCCTAGCGCGCCAGCAAGAAGCCAACCTTAGCAAATTGGCCTCACGAACGGCAGCCTGGCACGATGCGCGGGTTGCGGTGGCGGCTGAACTTGCCAATGCTTACTTGGCCTACCGTTATTGTGAAACGCAAGTACAGTTACACAAAACAGATACAGAATCCCGGTTAGCCACGGCAAAACTGCTGGCTGTTGCGATGAAAGCGGGTTTACGCAACGCGACAGATCAAGCACTTGCCAGTGCCAGTGCCGCTGAAGGCAACAATGTCATGCTACAACGACAAACTCAATGTGAACGCTCGCTTAAAGGACTGGTTGCGATG
The DNA here is from genome assembly GCA_903832775.1 of uncultured Methylobacter sp. Taxonomy (GTDB): domain Bacteria; phylum Pseudomonadota; class Gammaproteobacteria; order Methylococcales; family Methylomonadaceae; genus Methylobacter_A. The sequence goes on from CAILCX010000214.1 coordinate 33,942, forward strand.
ACCGGCCTGGAAGAAATCAAGCTTCGTCAGTTAGTGGTGCGTTTTCCTGATCATGTCGCCAAACTGCCCAGTCCACCGCCCTTCCCTATCAATGCCGTCCCGGCAATAATGCTGCTTCAACGACCTGATGTAGCGGTCGCCGAACGCGATATGGCCGAAGCCAGCGCTAAAATCGGTGTAGAACAAGCCCAACGTTATCCCAAATTAAGCTTATCTGGAAATATTACGCCTGTGTTGCAAAACATCAACGGCGCGGCTTTAAGCCTGGCGGAAACCTGGTCGTACGGCCCCACTTTGAGCTTACCTTTATTTGATGCCGGCAAACGCGCCGCAAATGTAGACGCGGCAAAAGCGAATTATACCGCCGCCACCTCGCAATTTCGTGCCACGGTAAGAACAGCGGTAAAAGAAGTGGAAGATGCACTGGTGCGTTTGGCGAGTTTAGAGCAACGTCTACCTCAAGCAAATTCAGCTGCCAGCGGTTATAAAGCCAGCTTCCAGGCGACCCAAAAACTATTCGACAGTGGCTTGGGCAATTTACTTGATGTTGAAGTGGCAAGACGTTCCCTAGTGTCTGCCGATCTGGCCGTTAAAGAACTTGAACAGGAAAAAGTGAGTGCATGGATTGCCCTGTATCGTGCGATTGGCGGCGGCTGGGAGGACAAGCCAAGTCACTAATCAAAAATCAGTTAAATATTATTATTTTCCTACACCAAAAACCGAATTTCCAAGCGGAGAAAAACTCATAATGAAAGGCAAAATCCTTGCACTTTTAAGCACACTATTCATATTCATCAGTTTTGGTATTACCATTGGCCAGACCGAAGAAACACTGCCCAATGCCAAAAACAACACCCAGGCAGCACTTAACGTAACGGTCATCAAACCCGTGCAACTCGATATTCCTCAGACCTTGACCGCCAACGGCTCTATCGCAGCCTGGCAGGAAGCGATTATTGGCGCGCAAATCAGTGATTTATGTTTAAACGAAGTGCGGGTGCAAGTCGGCGAAAGTGTGCATAAAGACCAGGTTCTGGCGGTGTTTGCCGATGACAGCGTGCTGGCGGATGTCGCCAAAGCGAAAGCAACGGTCGCAGAAGCCGAAGCAACGCTGGCCGAAGCGCAACTTAACGCAGATCGGGCAAGACAGGTAGCCGGTTCCGGTGTACTCAGCGAACAACAAGTCGCGCAATATATGACCGGTGAGAAAACCGCAAAAGCCAAACTGCAATCAGCCAAAGCCCAGCTGGATAGCCAATTGTTACGGCAAAAACACACCCGCGTCCTTGCCAGTGATGATGGCATTATTACTTCGCGTGCCGCGACACTGGGTGCCGTGGCGACTCCCGGCCAAGAATTATTTCGGCTGATCCGGCAAAACCGCCTGGAATGGCGGGCAGAAGTCACCGCTGCGGAAATGACCAGTCTTAAAACAGGGGTTGCCGTTACCGTGACTATACCCAACGTGGGACAAGTACAGGGCAAAGTGCGTTTTCTTGCCCCGACCCTGGATCCACAAAGCCGCAACGGCTTGGTATATGTCGATCTGCCCAATGCCGCCAGCCACGGGTTACGTGCAGGGATGTTTGCGCAAGGCGAGTTTACTTTAGGCAGCAGTTCTGCTTTGACAATTCCGCAAGATGCCCTGTCGTTGCGCGAAGGTTTCAGCTTCGTTTTTCGTTTGGGCCAACAAACGCAAGACCACGCCACTGTCAGTCAGGTCAAGGTGCAATTGGGGCGACGCATGGGCGAACATTACGAAATCCTTTCCGGCCTCAAACAGGAAGATCGCCTGGTTGCCAGCGGCGCGGCATTTTTGACCGATGGTGATAGTGTGAAGGTAGTGGAAAAATGAACATTTCCACTTGGTGCATCCGTAACCCCATCCCAGCCTTAATGCTGTTCCTGCTAATGAGCGTGGGCGGCATGATGAGCTTTAAGGCTATGAAAATCCAAAACTTTCCTGATCTGGATTTGCCGACTGTCATTGTGACCTGCAGCTTGCCCGGCGCGTCACCAGGGCAATTGGAAACCGACGTTGCGAGAAAAATTGAAAATTCGCTGGCAACCGTACAAGGTTTAAAACACCTCACCACCACTATTAAAGATGGCAGTGTCACAATTACCGCTGAATTTCGCCTGGAAAAACCCGCCCAGGAAGCGGTCGACGATGTTCGTTCAGCTGTCAGCAAAGTGCGTTCCGATTTGCCTGGTGACTTACGCGACCCGATTGTCAACAAACTTAATCTTGCCGGTTCACCGATTTTAGCCTTCACGGTAGCCTCGACCCAACGTGATGAAGAAGCTTTGTCCTGGTTTGTCGATGACACTATCACCAAACGACTTTTATCGGTACGTGGTGTTGGCGATGTAAAGCGCGTTGGTGGTGTCAGTCGCGAAGTGACGATTGCCCTTGATCCCGTCAAACTGCAAGCGCTAGGGGCAACCGCTTCGGACCTGTCCCGTCAATTGCGGCAAATTCAGCAGGAAAGTTCCGGTGGACGTACCGACTTGGGTGGAGGCGAACAACCCGTCCGTACCTTGGCCAATGTCAAATCAGTTGATGAATTGCGTCCCCTCCAAATATCGCTATCCGATGGACGGCGCGTCCGCCTTGATCAAGTTGCAACAATTACCGATGGCGTCGCTGAACCTCGGGCACTGGCCTTTTTCAATGGCAAACCCGTGGTAGGGTTTGAAGTCACCCGCAGTCGTGGTGAGAGTGAAGTTGAAGTTGGCGCTGGCGTGCAAAAAGCCCTAGCGGAGTTGCGTCTTGCCAATTCAGATGTCGAACTTAACGAAGCCTTTAATTTTGTCGTGCCCGTGCAGGAAGAGTTTAACGGCTCCATGACTTTGCTTTACGAAGGCGCGTTGCTGGCGGTATTGGTAGTCTGGTTGTTTTTGCGCGATTGGCGAGCCACCTTTATCTCTTCTGTCGCCCTGCCCTTGTCGGCGATTCCGGCATTTATGGGCATGGATTATTTTGGCTTTTCGCTGAATGTCGTCACTTTGCTGGCATTATCCCTAATCATCGGCATTTTGGTCGATGATGCTATTGTTGAAGTCGAAAACATCGTCCGTCATTTACGAATGGGCAAAACACCTTATCAGGCTGCGATGGAAGCCGCCGATGAAATTGGTATGGCGGTAGTCGCTACCACATTTGCCTTGGTGGCGGTATTTTTGCCTACCGCGTTTATGAGCGGCATTGCCGGGCGCTTTTTCAAGCAATTCGGCTGGACGGCTTCATTGGCAATCATGGCCTCCTTAGTCGTGGCAAGAATGCTGACGCCAATGATGTCAGCCTATTTACTGAAAAATACTGGTCACAAAGTACAAGCCGATAGCCGGATTATGCATTATTACCTTGCTATGGCAGCTTGGTGTTTACGGCATAGACTGCTCACTATCAGTGCGGCGGTAGCGTTTTTTGTTGGTTCTTTATTTTTAATTCCCTTGTTGCCCAAGGGCTTCGTCCCGCCGGATGACAATCCGCAAAGCCAAGTATTTGTCGAATTACCCCCCGGGGCAACCTTGCAACAGACACGGGCTTCAGCCGAAACCGCGCGGCAATTGGTCGCCGCAGTGCCTTATGTAAAAAACATTTACACCACCATCGGCGCCGGCACGGCGGGCGCCGATCCCATGACCACTCAGGGTGGCGGTGATGTCCGTAAAGCAACCTTAACTATCGTACTGGCCAACCGTCAGGATAGGCCGATGCGCAAACAAGTCATCGAGAAAGATATCCGCAAAGCCTTGCAAGCCTTGCCTGGCGTGCGTACCAAAGTAGGTCTCGGGTCGTCCGGTGAAAAATACATCTTAGTGTTGAGCGGTGAAGACCCCCAAGCCTTGTCTACCGCAGCTTATGCGGTGCAAAAAGATTTACGGAGCATTCACGGGCTGGGCAATATCGCCTCCAGCGCGGCTTTAGTCAGACCCGAAATTTCCGTGCGGCCCAATTTCGCCCGTGCCGCTGACTTGGGCGTGACGTCAGCTGCCATCGCCGAAACCCTGCGCATCGCGACAGTCGGTGATTATGATATGTCACTGCCCAAATTCAATCTCGCGCAACGCCAGGTTCCGATCATGGTAAAGCTCAACGACACAGGCCGACATGACCTAGCCGTGCTGGAGCGTCTCGCCGTGCCGTCTAACAAACCCGGCACAGGCCCGGTGATGATCAGCCAGGTCGCTGACTTGGAATTATCCAGCGGCCCGGCGGTCATCAACCGCTTTGACCGCTCACGTAACGTCAACTTTGAAATTGAATTGTCCGAACTGCAATTGGGCGATGTTACCACGGCCGTGCAAAACTTACCCAGCATCAGGGCGCTGCCTGCCGGTGTCAAACAAGTCAACGTCGGCGATGCGGAAATGATGATTGAATTATTCACCAGCTTTGGCGTGGCGATGCTTATCGGCGTATTGTGTATCTTTGTGGTTTTGGTGTTGTTGTTCAGGGATTTCTTACAACCCATCACCATTCTAGTAGCGTTGCCACTGTCCTTCGGTGGTGGCTTTGTCGCTTTGTTGTTGGCAGACAAGAGTTTTTCAATGCCCTCATTGATCGGCTTGGTCATGCTTATGGGTATCGCCACCAAAAACTCCATATTGCTGGTCGAATACGCTATCGTTGCCAGACGTGATCATGGCATGGGACGCTATGAGGCCTTGCTGGACGCCTGCCACAAACGCGCCAGACCCATCGTAATGACCACCATTGCCATGGGTGCCGGCATGATGCCAATCGCGATGAGTTTGGGTTCTTCGGATTCATCATTCCGGAGCCCGATGGCCGTTGCAGTCATTGGCGGTCTGGTGACTTCGACGTTGCTCAGTTTGTTGGTGATTCCCGTCGCTTATACTTATTTGGATGATTTCAAAGAATTACTTTTGCGGATTTGGAAGCGGTTTGGAGACGACGGTATCGCTAAAGAACTTAGTTAGTATCACCATTTCTATGCAACCAACATTTGAATTATATTTTTCTTATGCAAACTATTGTTATACTGGAATTGTTTCGACTTTCACTGTACTGCTAATGGAAGATATTTATGCGTAAAAAAGCTATTAAACCTTCTACTTATCTGACCGAAGTTAAAACGCTATCGGATCGGATCGTCAAAGCACAACAACCTATTCGGATTTTGGATGCCATCAAATGGGATGATCATATCAAGCAGGATTTTCTTGATGGCCATTGTAAAAAATCGCCGATCGTAACACCGGATTACTATCAAAAACGTCCACTCGGCTTTGATCCCAACGAAAAGAAACAGGAGTTTTATCAAATCGAGCGCGATTTAATGCGCAAACTGGGGCAACTTAATCCGCTCAGCGTCATTATGCGTCGAATGTGTAAAGAATATCTGGATGTTGTTCGCATGCTGGAAGCCAGAGGCAAACCAACTTTTTCCAATATTTCCCAGGAATTATACGGTTCTTCGCAAGACGTTTTTCATGTTGGCGATCCCACTATTGCCGATCTGGGCAGTATGATGGAAGGCACTTTAACAGAACTATTAAAACTGGATTTTCTGAATGAAGAACCTAAAACCATCAATGGCACAGATGCAGTCATCATCCTGAACGAAAAAATTGATGCTGTATTTCCCGGCGCAGGTCTTCGCGCCATGCTCAGCGACGGTATTGTCGCTGATGCCGCAGCCGGCACCGATTACATCAAACTACGCGCTGACGCCATGTTCAACATACGTGATCTGCGAGTGCTGGAGGTTCATGAAATATGGGTACATTTAGGCACCACGCTCAACGGTCTGGCTCAACCTTATTGTACTTTTCTGGGTAAAGGACCACCTTCTGCAACTATTACCCAAGAAGGTCTGGCGGTTTTAATGGAAATTTTAACCTTCAGTTCCACGCCCAACCGGTTAATGCGTTTAATCAACCGGGTACGCGCCATAACGCTTGCCGAAGAAGGCGCAGACTTTATGGATATTTTTCGTTTTTTCAAAGACAAAGGTTTGGACAATGAGGACAGCTATACGCTAAGCAGCCGGGTATTTCGAGGCAGCAGTTCAAACGGCATGCCTTTTACCAAAGATCTGACTTATATCAAAGGTTTTGTGCTGACTTACAACTTTATGCGTCTGGCGGTCAACATGGGCAAACCGGATCGGATACCGTTACTGTTTTGCGGAAAAACCATGATCGAGGATATGAAAGTACTTGCTGATCTAGTTGAAGAAGGGACAGTAATTGCGCCCATCTTCCTGCCGCCCCAGTTTAAAGATCTGATGGGTCTTTCGTCCTGGCTAAGCTTTAGTCGCTTCATGTCATCAATGAATTTCCGGCAACTGGAACAGGATTATGCCAATGTTTTATGATATTAACCGATGTTATTTCTTCAATATTTAATAAGCCATCTGGTTTGCATTTATGAATAGCTTAGCCCGTAACACGAAATAGTTGACCTTATGCTTATCTGCATAGATCAACATGGAGGCTTGATCTGGATAGTGATGCGGGTTGGCGACTTCGCCAAGCCCGCATTGGATTTTACGACTTATGGAACGCCTCAACTTTCCTCCGTTTTTGATAGATCGTGGCAACTTATTCGCCGTTGCACGCCAAATCGCTGTGAACCACATTGAATGCTGGCATAACCTGATAAATTTCAGTCATTAAAAAATTGGCGCTCGACCCCTGAAAGTCAAGGAAAGCGCGATTCACATCTTAATGAAACACAATTGGCCTTGGAGAAAAATGGCTGGGTTCAAGCTAAAGTGCAAGTCTGCTTAATTTGTCCCCTAGGCAAATCGCTTATGTTATATTGAATCTGGTTATCACCCTGTAGCAAATTTAGTGCACTTCAAACAACCGTAATCTCAGTCTCATGAGAAGATATTCCTGAAATAGACTGAGATTATTGTCTGTATTTGTGGCTTATACGATTTAAGTGTTAATATGTAAGAATATTTTTGTGGATTAAGGGCTGTTAGCCGAATCACAAAAAAACATCCTTATATTTAGTACCTTAAGCTGCTAACAATTCGTATTTTTCAATCATTCTTTTTGGCAATGAGGATTAGGTTATAAATCACATATCAATTTTATGGCCCAGGATTGGGCTGCAGCTGAAGTTACAGCTACTCATCCAAGGTTCTCTGATCATAATTCTTGTGGCTGCCCAGCTATGGATATCAATGCACCTTGAGCAACAGGACTTAAATGATGTTGAGGCGCGCGCCAAGTCAGTGGCCACCAGCGCCATTAATGTACTGAACACCTTAATGATTGTTAAGATAGGTGATCATGAAGTTATCAGTGATAAAACAACTCGCGGACTTTTCATTAAAAAGATGGGGGATGTGGACAAAGTCATGGAAATGCGAATTGTCCGTGGCCAGGGAATTGATGATGAGTTCCCTGCCGGTCTTGCAGAGGAGAAACCAGTTGACGATATGGATCGCCGCGTCCTTGCCACCGGAAAATCAGAAGTCGAATTAATTAAAGGCAATGACGGCGAGGCAAAACTTAGAACCGTGATGCCGTTTATTGCTGAAAAAAACTTTCACGGCATAGATTGCCTTAAATGCCATGGCGTTAATACGGGAGCCGTACTCGGCGCGGCTAGCGTTATTATTGATGTAAAAGAAGATTTGGCAAACATCAAGAGCTTCAATGAATTGATGTGGATAGGACAGTTAATTCTGCAATTCCTGCTGTTCTTTGTAATCAGTCTTATTAGCCGTCGCTTACTCAAGCAACTTGGCGGTGAACCTGCCAAAGCTATTGAAATCGCAAACAAGATTTCAAATGGCGATCTCTCTACATCAATCATCGTTGCAGAACATGATACGACCAGTTTACTTTCATCGATGAAGCGAATGTCCGAGACGATACACCTCATGACCGATGATGCTGTGATGTTATCGAATGCTGCAATGGACGGAAAGTTAGCCATTCGTGCGGATACAACCAAGCATCAGGGCGACTTTCGCAAGATTATTAACGGTATAAACGATACCCTGGACGCCGTCATCGGTCCGCTTAATGCTGCCGCCGGTTATGTTGATCGCATCTCAAAAGGTGATATTCCAGCAAAGATCACTGACACTTTCAATGGCGACTTTAATTCGCTCAAAAACAACTTGAATGCGTTAATCGACGCTATTCAAGCCTTGGTTGCAGATGCTGATCTTCTCGCTAATGCAGCGGTACAAGGTAAGCTAAGCAACCGGGTCGACGCCTCCCGGCATAAGGGTGATTACCGTAAGATTGTAGCGGGTGTCAACGATACACTCGATAGTATCGTTACGCCCATTAATGAAGTTATTCGGGTGCTCAGCGCACTAGCCAAGAGTGACCTCACCGAGAAAATCGCAAACAACTATCAAGGTAGTTTTGCCGAACTGTGCAACAACATTAATATCTCTGTAGATAACCTGGCTCAGACTGTTTCAAGCATCCAGGAAGCCACCGACTCAATCAATACTGCGGCAAAAGAGATTGCCGCCGGCAATAACGATCTGTCGCATCGCACTGAGGAACAAGCTGCCAGTCTGGAACAAACCGCTGCCAGCATGGAAGAGCTGACCTCTACCGTACAACAAAATAGTAAAAATGCCAAACAGGCCAATCAGCTTGCTGTTGATGCATCCACCATAGCCGGTAAAGGTGTTTCGGTGGTTGGCGACGTTATGACAACCATGGATGAAATTAACCAGTCATCCCACAAGATAGTAGATATTATCTCGGTCATTGATGACATTGCTTTCCAGACTAACATTCTTGCGCTCAATGCCGCAGTAGAAGCGGCACGTGCTGGAGATCAAGGTCGTGGTTTCGCCGTTGTTGCCATCGAAGTTCGTAATCTTGCCCAACGGGCGGCCTTGGCTGCCGGTGAAATTAAAATACTGATTTCAAATTCTGTCGAAAAAATTCATGATGGCACCAACCTGGTTACACAAGCCGGAAAAACGATGGAAGAAATCGTAAATGCAGTCAGTGGCGTGACGGTTATTATGTCTGCAATCAGCTCTGCTTCGATGGAACAAACTTCAGGTATTCAACAAGTTAATCAGGCTATCACTCAGATGGATGATGTAACCCAGCAAAATGCCGCCTTAGTTGAACAAGCCGCGGCATCGGCAGAATCGCTTGAAGAGCAAACTGAAAACTTAAGTATAACTGTTGGGCAATTTAAGGTTTAGGATTTATCCATCTTACAATCTACAAAATAAAAGCAGCGGTGGCCTGTTTGGCCAATGCCGCTGCATTACCGGCTTGAGTCGAGTTGATATAAAGATCCTTCCCCCATCACTTTTAATTCTGTTATCTCTGGTTCCATACCTAAAAAAATTATGGTCTGAATTTGGGATATAAGTTGACTTGGACAGGGTGTACTCCTCAAAAGCTGAATTGAATGATTAAACAACTGACATATTTGGGTTTGATTCTATCGCTAAGCTTGGATATCAGGCTTTGTGCCGGCTAACTTTTATGGTTTTCTCGCGTGCTTCCAACGTTCCCGCGCATGCTGGAGACGTTGCCCCGCACGCAAAAAGTATCACTCAAAAATTGATCCTCTGCAGGCCATATCTGGCGTGGCCTGCAGCGATTTTTACCTGGTCCTTCCAGCGGGCGCCGGAAAGACTCGACCGCGCGCAAATATCGTTCTGCCGGCACAGGTAAGCTTATTTCGTTCTGATCTTGTTTTAAAGCCACTAAACTTCATCCTGGTTCGGGATAACTCTGACTCATTACTACAAGATTTTTAAGCAGGTTGATAACTAAACAGCATCCCCCGGGTAACTATCGGGGCAAGCCAAATTTACCGCATTATTTATGAGGCGGGGATCAATAAGAAAATTATTGTAAATCCCCTCAGTTAATGTTTCCTGAACGTCAACAGACGAACCACGGTGAAATTTCACAGAAATTTGCCAAGGACCTAGTTTCAGCAGACTTTAAGTACTTGGTGTTTTATTTGGATATCCGTAAAAATTTATCAGCTAAACACTCAACTTCAAAGCCTTTCTCGATTTAAAAATATTTCAAAAATGACCGTAAACGCAGATCGCCATCAACAATTAAAATTTTAGCAGAATATGCATCTGGTAGCATCAAATAGAAAGAGTACGCCAACCTTGCCAATATTTATCCAACTATCCAACTATCCAAAATAATTTAAGGAGTGAATTATATCCGCATCCTAATGGATGTATTACCTATCCCTTTCTTGTGACATTTTGTGACAATTCAAAACTTGATTAAAACCCACTAATTGTTAGCATAATATTTGGAGTATACAAACTGCAAAACTGTTACGGTGTATGGCTAATGAAGCTTATTACTCCTAGGATAGTTAATACCACCATGAAATAATAACAAATTTTTATGGTTGGCTCTTTATAGGTCTATCCATAGATAAGTAACTTGAATTGCAATTTTTTACTCGAAATTTAATGATTTTAAAACATATACCTCAAAAGGCTTTGATCGTTGATAGTATTCATATCGACAAGTTACTGAACGGTAGCGGTTCATGGGAAATGGTCGGCGGCATTCACCTTAAATCTGAGCCTATTGCTCTAATTAATCTGGTTTTGAGCCAAATTGTGGGCATAGCAAATCTCATTGCCGTCAAACGCTCGGTCGATTTTTCCATCCGAAAAAATAATGTTAATGAACATCGTATTTCTGATGAGGACCTAAAAGCTGGACACTTGAATAACTGGGATGTGATCTGGACGCTTGACCAAGCACAGCGTTTGACCAAGCTAATTCCAGTCAATTATCCAACTGAAGATGAAACGTGGATAAATTTGGACGAGTCGATACAAGTTGAACTTGCACTTTCCATGGCTTTAACTGATAGCGACTGCCTATAATGCATTAATGCGCAATTTTAACGTACCAAGGCTTAGCACTATTGTGCCGGACTGTTTTTCTATCTCGAAAAATCCCCAACCACGCTCACCTTCAATATAACACCTTAGGTCAAGCTGGTGCTTTTCCAAAGCGACATTTACCTTGTCTCAAATTTTCAATTGCTAAAAAGCGGAGTAGCACGACCCAATGTGGTCATTGACATCTAATTTTCAAATCGCAGCTCACACAAGCCCAGCTTACAGCCGATTTTTTATAACCCAAATGGCATTCCAGTGCAATAAGCTGGCTAATGTTGAAGAACTGGTTTATAAGTATTGATAATCTAGCGGCTGCTATACTTACATTTAAAGGGATGGTTTTGATACCTGATAAGCCAAAATATTTTATTTCTCATGAAGCCTTAATAACGCATCCTGTTGAAAGCTAATCAGATATTAAGACCGACACTTCATTTCCAATCGATTGCCGGATACCTATGATGTTTAATGAATGCAGCAAGGTTAATGACTTATTACCAGCATGGGCGGATATTTCGGCTCGGAAGCAAGCAGAAGAAGTATTAAAAGTTTACCCCGAACCTTTGGTAGAATTGGTTAATAAGTGCCACTGTGAGTTAAAAAAATCCAAAGAATCACTTGAGCAAAGTCAGCACAACCTAAAACTTGCCATTGCCTCAGGCCAAGTCGGTATATGGAATTTTAATCTGCAAACCAATGAATTGATCTGGGACGATGCCATGTTTGCACTTTATGGTGCCTGCAGAAAGGATTTCTCTGGGGCTTATGATGCGTGGTCAACTCGACTGCATCCGGACGACAGAGCGGTAACTGAGACAGCACTGAATAATGCCATTTCCGGCAAGAGCAATTATAGCCCCGATTTTCGGGTGATATGGGCAAATGGGGAAGTACACCACCTTAAAGGACATGCTCATGTGATCACTAATAAGGCTGGCACCCCTCAGTACATGGTTGGCACCAACTGGGACAACAGTGCGTTTGCCGATACCCATGAACAACTATTGTTGGCACATACCGCTATTAACAACAGTAAAAGTTCTTTCATTTGGCTGACCTCGGATGGCCGTTTAGCTGATACCAACGACTTTGCCTGTATTAGTCTGGGCTACTCACAGAATGAACTAAGGGATCTGAATGTCTGGGACTTTGATGTTGAGATGTCGACTGAGTCTTGGTCTGATATATGGACACAATTAAAAAAATCAGGGAAATATCAGGGTGAAAGACTCTATCGGCGTAAGAATGGAACTAATTTCCCGGTAGACGTTAGCAGTGACCTCATCGTTATTAACGGTAAAGAGTACAGCTTTTCCTTTGTCATTGATACTACCGAGCGAAAACAGATAGAGCAGCGCCTGAGTGAAGCGAATGATTTTAATATCAGTATACTGAACTCGCTGACTGCGCACATTTCTGTGCTTGATAGCCAAGGTGTTATTGTTGCCACTAACAACGCTTGGCAACAATTCAGTCTGGAAAATGGACTCTCTGAAATCGAAACAAACTTTATCGGCCTTAGTTATCTTGATGCCTGCAACTCATATAATCAAAACTACGAATATGATCTTGATGCAATCGCAGCGCGTAAGGGCATATTAGCTGTAATAAAGGGGGAACTGAAAGTATTCGTTATGGATTATCCCTGTCATTCGCCTAGTCAGCAACATTGGTTTCATCTTAAAGTCACACAACTTGACAATTCTAGTAATTACATAGTGATCAGCCACGAAAATATCACCGAACGTAAACAGAAGGAACAAATAGATCAAGAACATCTGGATCAACTAGCTCATGTCACGCGTCTTGGACTGATGGGGGAAATGGCTTCAGGTTTGGCACATGAGGTTAACCAGCCCTTGGCGGCGATTGCTAATTATGCACAAGCCAGTTTAAACCTGATGAAAAAGGGAAATCCTGATCTGATAAAACTTGCCGAAGTAGCTATAAAAACCAAAGAGCAGGCGCTACGTGCAGGCCAAATTATTCACCGAATGAAAGAATTCTGCAAGTCCAGATCACAACAGAGATCAACGATTGACATCAATGCTTTGATTAATGAAAGCGTCAGCTTGTGTACTGATCAGCTGAAGCAAAATAACATAACAATCATACTTAAACTTGACGATAAGCTATCTCATATCTATGTTGACAACATTCAAATCGAACAGGTACTGATCAACCTGATCCGCAACAGTATGGATGCCATAGTCAGCATGCCAGAAAACAAAAAAGGTGAGATAACCATCCAGAGTTACTCTACGTCCAATCATGAAATACAGGTTAGTGTGCAAGACAACGGTTCAGGCATTGAGGAAGATCAGCAATCCAAGATACTTTTGCCTTTCCACACTACCAAGAATAATGGTATGGGAATGGGCTTATCCATTAGTCGATCACTGATCGAGGCACATAATGGTAAATTAAGTTTTAATAGTCAATTGGGAAAAGGCAGCAATTTTTATTTTACGCTGCCTATTTAATGGATATAAATGCCGTCTTATAGTGCAGGCCGAACCACAGCAATAGCTTCTTGGGCTTCGCACAACCGGATGTTTCCTTCTTGTTATGCTCACAGCCCGGTTTGTCTAATAGCGTAGCAATATCTTTAATTGATTTCATCGGCTTAACCAATCGCGTTGTTTAATTTAACTAAGGCAATCGTTCTGCCATTTTGAATGTAGTTAAAATTATTTAGGTTTAATGAGTATTGGATTACAGGAAAGCTAACAAAGTGGGTAGTTGGATACGGCAAGCGGATTCATTGCTGCAATGGCGTGGACCAGAAATACCAATTCTTGCCAGCCATCAATCTTGCTTAATTCTATTCACAAGACTAATGTCCTTCTATACCCAAAGCGGTATAATTCAAGAAATGAGAAAACAGGAGTCAAGACTATGAGCGAACAGCTAAAAAAAGCGTTGCTTGAGAGACACCGATAATAATCAAGGTCACAAAGCACTGATTCCCCCTTAAAGCCTCAACTTCTATTCTATCGAAATCATCACATGAAAATAATCTCCTGGAATGTCAATGGCGTTCGCGCTGTGCAAAGTAAAGGCTTTGCCGAAACCCTCAAGTTGCTTGATGCCGACTGTATTCTATTGCAGGAAACCAAGGCTCAGGTCGACCAGATCGAGAAGGCACTGGATGGTATTGACGGCTATCACATATATTCTAACTGTGCCGAACGCAAAGGCTATTCCGGTGTGACAATTTTATCCCGGCATGAGCCGCTGCAAGTTATTAGCGATATTGGTCTTATTGAACACGACCAGGAAGGACGCGTGATAGTCGCCGAATTTGAACAGTTTTATTTGCTCAATGTCTACGTGCCCAATTCGGGCGAGGCATTAGCCAGACTGGATTATCGGCAAACCTGGGATACGGAATTTCTGGCTTATTGCCGACAACTGCAAAACAAGAAACCGCTTATTGCTTGCGGCGATTTTAATGTCGCGCACAGGGAAATCGATATTGCACGTCCGAAGCCAAATTACAATAAATCGTCTGGCTATACTCAACTCGAAATCGATGGTTTCAGTCGTTTTCTCGATGCCGGACTGGTCGATACTTTTCGACATGATCACCCTGATACGGTGGCTTATAGCTGGTGGAGTTACCGCGCTGGCGCCAGGGAGAAAAACGTAGGATGGCGGATCGATTATGTGTTGACTAGTGAAATGCTCGTCAACAAAGTTAAGAATGCTTTTATTCTACCGGAGATTACCGGGTCGGATCATTGTCCGGTCGGCATTGAGATTGATTTTTAAGATGCCCGTACGCGAGCAGTTGATACATGCCCACCGGGCGGCATTGTCGAATTGTAAAAGATGTCCCGAGATGGTCGGCCCGGTCGTGAGCGGTAGTCAGGTATTATCAAAAGTCTTACTGATCGGTCAGGCGCCGGGCGATAAGGAGGGCGCTTTCGATAAACCCTTCGCCTGGACGGCAGGAAAAACCCTATTTAAATGGTTCGAACTTATCGGGATTAATGAACAAACTTTTCGGCAGCGCGTTTATATGGCCGCCGTGTGTCGTTGTTTTCCGGGTAAAAATCCAAAGGGCGGTGACCGTGTGCCGAGTCCTACCGAAATCGCTAATTGCGCGGACTGGCTGCAAGCGGAAACCGCTTTGCTTAAACCCGATTTGATCCTGCCGGTCGGCAAACTGGCGATCAGCCAATTACTGCCGGTCAAAAGACTGAATGAGGTGATCGGCAAACTTCATCCAGTCACTTTTCACGGTCACCATACAGAAGCAATCCCCCTGCCCCATCCATCCGGTGCATCGACCTGGCATCGGACCGAACCGGGCTTTACGTTACTGAAATCAGCCTTGACAATCCTACAACGACATCCGTCCTGGCAACAAATTTGCGCAGAAAACTGAAAGATGTTTGGGTGCTGGATTAATTCTGTAATTAGGCATGAATATCCAAGCCGAATTCGACCTTATCAATCAGTAACCCGATGACCGCAACATGGATTCTTTCCAACTCTGAGAATCTGCTGGGTGTTGATAAGCAAGGTTGCTGATTTGTAGCAGATGTCCTTTGTGACCAAACGATCCATCTGCAAGACCCAAAGCCACAAGTGCCGAGATGGTCAGTTCGAGGCAAGGCATTCATCGTAAACTCAATGCACCGCGCATGACGTTGACCAATAGGCAACCACACAGATACCAGGTGCGAGACGGAAGTTGACTTTGCGTAAGCGCGAGTAAGGCTTATTGGCAGTCGATTACCTGCACGCCCAAGTTGGGTTTGGGATGGTAAAAAAGAATACGCGCGCTGCTGGCATCTGTTGGTGCGCAGAGTAGTCGGTGCGGATAACATACCTCACTATTTGTATCCAATGCTCCTCTCGACACGCCCTGGCAAGAACTGTCTCCGGTAAAGGCTCGAGATTTTTTATTGTGCATAGATTTCGGGAAGCGAAAAGCGATGCGGCATGGCCGGCTACCAAGTTCGCCGCTGGGACTCTTGGCATAACCATATGGCATTGGTGATGCTGGGAACACTATTTCTGGTCATAGAAAAAAATCCCTGCGCCCGCAGTGGTCCATGAATGAATCTAACAAAGTAGAATTAGATGCAGTAGATTTAAATTAAATGTGACCCTATTTTAAAGTGAAGCAATATTCTCAGAGGATTTTGAATTCTATGATTTTATAAAAACTCATTCGGTTGAAAAAAAAGTTTGACTAAATAAAACTTAATCGCTATTATAGACAGCTCTTCAGGGATGTTTTAAAGTCATATTATTTTAAAGTATTAGAAGATATCGGGGTATAGCGCAGTCTGGTAGCGCGCCTGCTTTGGGAGCAGGATGTCGGGAGTTCGAATCTCTCTACCCCGACCAATTCGCGCTTGTAGCTCAACCGGATAGAGCACCAGCCTTCTAAGCTGGGGGTCGCAGGTTCGAGTCCTGCCAAGCGCACCATCAAGAAAGCCAAATATTATGGTGATCGTAGCTCAGTTGGTAGAGTCCCGGATTGTGATTCCGGTTGTCGCGGGTTCGAGCCCCGTCGTTCACCCCAATAAATTCAATTACTTAGTCAAGTTTAATCGTGTTAATTTTATATACTGGTGGGAAATCTGGTGGGAAATCATTCACCAGCCGGTCTCACTAAACTCGGTTTTACATCATAAATATTAAGCATGCTGGCATTTCGATGGCCGCTAGCTTCTTGCTTATTTCCGCTCGTATCAGTCACTCCTTTTCTTTTCAAATCATGAAAAGTGAAGTGATTAAATTCTATCCCTAATTCTTTAGCTTTTTTTATTGCTTGTTGATCGATTCGCGCTTTTGCGGTTTTAAATGACGAAACAACCAATCTATCTCCAGTTCTTTCACTAATAAAGATCAGGCGTTCTTCAGGTTTAATTTTTTGGGGTATGCGTTTTTCTGCTTGAATTTTATTACGCATTTCCTTTGCTGATTTCCAGGCTTTCTCAAGACGTGGACTCCATTCTGTAATATTGTCTTTTGAGCCTTTTCTTCTTCGTATATAGAGTCCTTCAGGAAGTTCATCGGTATCTGACAAATCAATCACCTCAGAAAGACGCATTCGACACAGATATGCAATTTCCATTGCATATGGCATATACCAATAATTAGATTCGAAGGCTACCTGTAGCAAAAAATTATAATCTTTATCATCAGCATAATGTTTGCGTGCTGCTACCGTAAGTTTTTTGATCCCCTTTGCTGGATTATTCTTTACCTTTTCGTATTCGTATGCCCATGAAAATACGCGCTTGATATAAGATAATTCCTTATTTGCGCGACTCCTGGATTCATCTGCCCTAAAGTCTCGATAGTTACGCACCGTAGCAACACTCCATTTGGCCAGGGCTTGATCCCCGAACAATCCTGTTGCTGTCTTGCTATTGATGATTTTTGTGTGACAACCAAGATAATCATCTTGTGTTAATCGACTCAAATCCCGCCATGCAAGAGACTTTTGAAAATCAAGTGACAAACTTTTAAAAGTAGTCTCAGATTGCACTGCCTGTGCTTCATAAGCTAACCATATTTCATGCATGGTTGCCAATGGTCCGGCAATGCGTCTTGAACGCCACTTTTCAGACGTAGCATCGTAGTAATCAAACATCCATTTGCCAGCACCCGACTTGTTAAACCAAGTGTGACAGGGAAGTTTGGATGGGTCTTTTATGTGTGCAGGAAAGTTATTACTAGATCGCGTTCTGCCTCGTTTTTTCATCGCATAAACTCTATTTGATCCGGAATCTGTTCAGTAAATTTTAACCCAAGCGCATTATTGATAGCATCTAAAGTTGTGAAAACATGACCATCTTTACCATAGAGCACAGGAATTTTTTGATTGCGCAAGCATTTTTCAAGGGCGGCATTATTATCAAAGCCCGTTGCGGATTTAAGTTCTTCGTGGGTTACGAGTAGTGCCATTTTAATAAATTATTAAATTTTGCAGACACTGCGCATATCATGCTGCAGTTCATTATTAATTAACTTCGCGTTGCGGCAATATCCACAGCGCACCTTGGAATTTGAGTGCCTCACGTTGATCCGCTAAATTGGGTTTCCGCAAGGTCGAAGCTTTCAATGTATATACGCATCTGTTTTTATTTGTATAATCAATAAGTATTTCTAGGTTTATCCAAAAAATATCATCAGTTACGAAATATCCCCGTACCCCCGGTTTGCTATAGTCCAACGACTGAATTCTTATGCCCGTCCAGAACCGGTTCAATAATTGCTTTTCCTCCCATATTTCTTATGAAGGAATTTAGTTTGGCGGACACTCCGGATTCCACTCAACGCACTTGGCTTGGGCAATAGCGCGCCTGAGTAGAGAGACAAAGTGCGGCAGGCTGCCGCACTTCCAAATATCCATTGACCCTATCCAGCCAAAACATTAACGTGCACCCTCGCGTTGCCCAGACAACTGCGACCTAAGGGTTGCAATATTTTTTTTGTATTCGTTTTCCTGCTGTTTCGATTTTACTTGCTGTTGGCCTTTTTCCATCATGCTAAAGCCTTGTTGCGACAAGGCCTGTTTATGGGCCGTATCGGTTTGCTGCCGTTGCTGTTCCCGCTCCCGTACTTGGCGATGTTTAATGCCTAAATTTGTTATCGGATAAATGCCGTCACTCCGTAATTCCTTGTTCGCCCAGGCTAACCACCCGGCCGCATTATTGATTTTTCGGGGACTGGAAGGGAGCATTCTTGCGGCGATTTCATCTAACAAATCTTGATGAAACTCTGATGGGCACTTGCGTAACGATTGCCAGGCTATCCATCGAGCATCGCCAGACAATTCGTTTGGCCAAATCAACGCCGGGTCTATCGGCTGTTTGCTGGATTTGTCGAGTTCAAGCGAATTTTTGTCAAACGACTCTGCGGTTGTAGTAGTAGTTTTTATATTAATATTATTGCATCTGCTGCGGCAGTCACTCTATCAAATGTAGTCATGGTTGTTCTCCTTCGGTTTATGGTTGATTGCTTACCAGGTAAAAATCGGACGAATAACGCTCTGTATTTGTGACTGAGGAATTAAGCCAAAATACCGGCTATCAAACGATTTTTGGCTAACATCAGTCATCAGCAATAGATCCGTATCCCTTAATTTATATTCTCCCCTCAATACGGGTAAAGGTCTTCCAGTGCTATCGGCGTTAAGTGGTAGACTGAACGGCAGTAATTCACCGTTGACATATACACCCTCATCGGTCACGCTGACTTTGTCGTGTTTAACGGCTAAAATCTTTTTCATCAGGTACTGGTATTCACCCGGGCAAAAACCTGCCTTGAAATAACCTCGCCGCTTGGCTTTATCGAACACGTCATTTTGTGGCGGGCAGAAAATCACATATTCGCCCTTCTCAATAGGCCTGTCGGTCAGCCAATACAAGCCAAGCGGTATGCTGTGGGTGGTATTCACCCTTGCGCCAGTTGCATAAGCGCAATAGCCGAGTAACAAAATGGAGATGCCAACGCATAAAGTCATCAAGGTTAATCGTTTCATAGCTTGATGCCCTCCCCTGCCTGACTATGCAGCTTCGTTAGCCGATCACTGTGTTTCGGTGCCTGAATAGCGGCCCGAGCCTGAAAGATGGGATCTTGGAAGTACAACGGCTGAACGCCATAAATGGCCGGAAACCCAGCCACATAGACAACCATGTCGCCGGGTTTATTGATTAGCCCTTCGCTGTCTTTCATCGGTCCCGGCATTCGTAAACATTCGTCGGTGGTTAACAGCGGGCGTTGAACCTCTTGCAGGGTCCGAGATACCTGGCCCAATAAGGCGCTGGTTCTTCGGCCACTGGTGGTGATCTGCTCTTTAGCGACGGTGGTTTGCCCGGTGAGCTTGGATAAGTGTTCGGCTGTTTCTATCCGGTTAGGCGGATAGGCCGTCTGAACATGGCAATTCGAGGTAATGCTTTCATCTGATCCATAGCCGGTTTCTCGACTTTTGAGCTGGTTAAGGTCCTGACAGATCAGGTAACATTTGATCCCATAACCGGCTACGAACGCCAACGACTCTTGCAGAATTTCAAGGCGACCTAAACTGGGAAATTCATCCAGCATCATTAACAATCGGTGTTTGTAATGTGCTTTAGGTCGGCCGTTTGCAAAGTCCATGTGGTCGGCCAACAGCCGGACAATCATGTTGACCAGGACGCGCACCAGCGGCCGTAGTCTGGCCTTGTCATTAGGTTGTGTCACAATGTACAAACTGACCGGGCTCTGATGGTTCATCAAATCCTTAATCTTAAAGTCTGACTGGCTCAGGTTACGGCCGACAATAGGGTCGCGATATAAGGAAAGATAGGACTTGGCGGTCGATAACACGGAACCCGCCTCTTCGTCGGGTCTATCCAGCATGTCACGCGCCGCAGACCCCACCACCGGATGATTGTGGCCGTCTATATGGCTGTAGGTCGCCATGTCCTGCCACAACTCGGCGGTGTTCCGCTGAGGATCGGCCAGCAGCGCATCAACAACCGGCAAGGTTGCGAGGGTGCCTTCTGTTTTGGCTTTATACAAGACATGCAATATGACACCGACCAACAGTGCTTGTGCGGTTTTTTGCCAGTGACTTTCTAAGCCCTTACCATCAGGATCGACAAGCAAGGTCGCCAGGTTTTGCACATCACCGACTTCGTACTCGGTGCCGATACGGATTTCATCGAGCGGATTCCAGCAGACACAGCCATTTAAGGCGGCAGGTTCAAAACGCAAGACTTTGTTGTTGCCATGCTGTTGCCTCCAGCCAGCGGTTAATGCCCAGAGCTCACCTTTCAGGTCGGTAATTACACTACTGTCCGGCCATGAAAGCAAAGTCGGCACCACCAAGCCAACACCTTTACCGGAACGGGTCGGCGCATAGCACAAGATATGCTCCGGACCGTTGTGCCGCAAGTAATGTTGTTTACCGTGTTTGTCCAACCAGGCGCCGACATAAACCCCAGCATTCGTGGCTGTATGTTTACCCGTTATGATTTGCCAAAGGCTACGCGACATAGGCAATAGACCGGCCGCTTGAATATCTTGCTGATTAGCCCAGCGGGCGGAGCCGTGTAGATAGGGATTCACCTTGGAGGAGTTGGCCTGTACCATCTTGGTGACAACAAGGCCGAGTAGTCCGACTGCTGTAACAGTGATGCCAACACTCGCTGCGCGCATGAACGCGTTTTGATAAAGCTCGTACCAGTTTCCGGCCCAGTGCACGATAGCCCAAGGTGGATAGATGTGTTTGAAATTTACCCCAAGTACCGGCTGATAGCCAAATTCAAAGGCAAAGCATTGTGTCGCCGACTGAAGGCCTGCAACCAGCGTGGCAAGGCCTAAAGCTGGGACAAGCTTTGTTGTTTTTGGTCTTGCGGCTTGTACCTGAGGCCCCACCGCATTATTAAACTTAGCTTTCATCGATGCCTTCCTTTCGTTGTCTTGATCGCCCCCTGTTGAGTCAAGGTGACGGGATCATCTAGGGATAGTTTGTTCAGTTTACGGACAGTTGTTTCGTCTATCGGTACTACGACTATTTCATCACTTCGTTTCAGCAGCGCTAAAGTCTGGTTATCGACTTTACGTAGCCCCGCAAAGGTCGCCTCACCTACATCACTCTGACTGTAGAGTCTATGTTTTAATATATTGGTTAATAATACTCTTTTTTGATTGCGTTCTTCAATATATTTATTTGTAGCCACGTTTTCCTCTGATGCTAATCTTTCCCCAGAAAGTGGCCGTCGCAGTGGATGATTTGGCTGGGTTCCTTGCTGCTCCAGGTGATCAGATACATGGCCCGGCAATAGCACTTCAGTTCCACTGGCGAGGCGAACCACAGCGACATCGGACAGATTTCGCAAGCGGTTGCGACTTTCGGGCGGCGGGTCGCAGCCAATGCGCCCAAGGTTGGGCTTCCCGGTGAAACCAGCTGAGGTAGTTGCTTTGTATCCAGCGACATTAACGCCGCTTCCAGTTCCAGGTCTTCGCTGCTGGGTTGATTCATGGTTGCTCTCCGTTAGGTTGTTTTTTTCTAATAAAGCATGGCGATGCTGCTCCAGGGAGGCATCGGCAAAGGTAATCGGCAGCTTGGCAGTCACTGCTGCCTGGATGATCTTCGCTTTAAAGTCTATGCTGCCAGTGACAGTGATTTTATTGCCATAGCGTTCCATCGCCATGCGTAAGGCGGCTTCCATGCCGTCCTTTGTAGCATCCTTCGACACTTTGAGCGTGCCGCCATCATCACGTATGGCCGATGCACCTACCCGATAAATAATGGTTCCCTTCTTGGTAATGCTGTCTTGGGCGGCATTGACGCCCAACTTCATCAACTGCCCGTCAGCAGCGCCGACCGTATTGGCTTTCAGTCCTTGCGACAGCTGTCGCGCTCGAAGTGCTGCCAACGCTTCTTGGTCACCTGCTGTCGCCCGGCGACGTAACCAGTCCGCCCATTGTTGAGGCTGGTATTTTTTAAAAATGTTGGCTCGCTCTTGACGATATTGTTTGTTGATAATCTCAATCTGATTGCGCATTGCCTTGCTAGTCATTGCGTACAACAGCTTTTTTTCATCCCTGGACTGCCCCATGAGCTTAGTCGCCGCACGTTTCAGCTTCGCCGATCGCTTAGCCTCTTCGATCAGTCTGATTTTATGCTCGCGGGCAAGCGCCCATTCCTTAGTACGCTTAGCCCCCATTCCTTGCTGTTCTGTTTTGTATTGGGCGAATAACAAGGTGGTATCGATACGTGAACGAACCGGACGGGCTTCATAATTGTTTTTTGGACTGTTAGCATTGCCTGGCCGGATAGATTCCGGCTCGAAAGCGCCGAATTTATTTTCAAGCTTAGCCTTCGACAGTTCGCGGGCGACGGAACTGGCCTTCACCGTTAATCCGTCTTGAGCGGTAATAACCAGGCCATTGCCTCGTTCTTTTAAAGCAAGGCCGTTTTCCTGCAGGACCCGATGCAGATCTGCCCACGAGGTTGCTGCTTGCAGTTGCTCCAGACATTCCCGTTTGATCCAGCTTAATAAACTCTCAACTCCGGCGTGATGCTCCATGTCATTAGCGCGGTTTTCACTGCCTAGTTTTAAGGGTTGATGATTAACCCGAGTCAAGCCATACTCCTGCTCAAGTTTTTCACATAACTTACCCAGCACTTTGTGGCTGTAATAGGGATCATTCAGGGTGTAACGCGTCGGGTGTATCTTGTTAACCGCAATATGGATATGAAGGTGGTCGGTATCGTGGTGAACAACACTGACACGCTGATGTTCACCATAGCCCAGCCCGTCACAAAGCTTCGTCTCTATCGCTTTCAAAATGTCCTCGTCTGGCTGTTCACCGGCAGGAAAGCTCACCACTAAATGAAAGGTTTTATCAGACTCGGCGCGGGTGTTTTTTTCCTGGGTAGTGATGATTTCTAGGACACCCGCATCTGATCGATCAGAATGGCAATTGGTGACCGACACCCAACCAACCCGTTCGCACTTTTCCTGTTCGTCGGTCATGTATTTAACCAATCCGGCAAAATCACTTTTCTTAACCGACTTCATCGCTATATGTTTGGCAATCATGTAACCCCGCTAAAAATTTTATCCGCTAAAATAATCACTTTTCCGCTCGCGGCATGACGACAGCCCGCATTACCTCAATCATCTTGTCTTGCGTATCCTCAATACGCGCTAGTGCTGCTCGAAGGGTGGACTCGCCAAATTGGGCAGTACGGACATCATTCGTCAACCAAAGCTTTAGCAACCCACCCAGTCGACCAAGATCACCATTGATTTTCGCCAACTCTATAACCCGATCGTTATCAACAAGGCTCTTCGGCTGATAACCCAAGCCAAGCATACGTAAATAAGCCGACATGCTTCTCCCGGTTTGTCTGGAAAATTCCTCTATTGCCGCTTTTTCGTCTGGTGTAACCCTTACCACGATGGGAGTACTGCCCTTTCGCGTTGGTTTCTTATCCTGCGATTTATCTTGTTTCATTTCACTCCCGCTCATAAACATTTACCGGCGGTAGCCGGTTGGCCTCGCAGAGCAAGATGACCCGTT
Organism: uncultured Methylobacter sp.; assembly: GCA_903832775.1. Lineage (GTDB taxonomy): Bacteria > Pseudomonadota > Gammaproteobacteria > Methylococcales > Methylomonadaceae > Methylobacter_A. The sequence continues at coordinate 57,869 of CAILCX010000214.1, forward strand.
GAGTGCGTAGCGCGAATAAGTGGGAGTGAAATGCTAGTGCCTGCTGCGCAGGTGCTAGCACTTCACACATCTTGCCCAGACTTTTATCGGTTTTACTCCAGAATAAAACGGTTCCCAATCTTTTTTGTAAATATAATAAAACTTGATTTATTATATATTGAATGAAAAAATTAGCAAAACACGAAATAAACAAGATTTACGTAGGCTTCAAGACCGGTAACAACGCTATAAACAACTTTCAAGAAAGATTTAAACCAGTTTCAAGCAAGTTTTAAGCAAGTTCCAAACAAGATATGGCAAAGAAACTATCTGATCGTATAGCTGAGCGGGCGAAAACCAAAAAACAGAGTCGGAACGCCAAAAATCGCGCCCAGTTTCTAGCTGTCCGCGATGAACTACAAGAAGCACTGGATGACAATTGGACAATAAAAGACCTATGGGAAACCCTTCATACTGAAGGGTCGATCACCTTCAGCTATCAGGCATTTCGTACCCATCTGCTCGCTTGGCAAACCACAGCACCGCAAGCGATTAAAGAAAAACCGAAACCGGCTGCCGATCCAACAAAACCAGGCGACGGCAAAAAAGACCAAACAACGGACAAGCAAAAACCACACACCACAGAAAAACAAAGCAAGGGCTTTATCTTCGATTCATCACCCAAAAAAGAGGACTATATCTAATGGCTAAAGTACATATGGTTTTACAAGGAAAAGGCGGCGTCGGAAAATCCTTTATCGCTGCCATGCTCGCTCAATTCAAAATGAGCAAAGGACAAACACCCACCTGTATTGATACAGACCCGGTCAACGCAACGCTGAACGGCTACCAACATCTGAACGTTACCAAACTCGACATCTTGGACGGCGATGAAATCAACTCTCGCCATTTTGATGAGCTGATAGAAATGATTGCTACCGCCGACACCGATATTATTGTTGATAACGGCGCCAGTTCGTTCGTGCCGTTGTCTCACTACCTCATTACCAACAATGTCCCGGCAATGCTTAAAGACATGGGCCATGAACTGATTATTCATACGGTTATCACCGGTGGTCAGGCCTTGGTCGATACGGTTGCAGGATTCGGACAACTGGTACAACAATATCCCGACGAAACTGTTTTCGTGGTCTGGCTTAATCCGTTTTGGGGACCTATTGAAAACGGCGGCAAAAATTTTGAACAAATGAAAGCCTACATAACCCATAAATCACGGGTCGCAGCCATCATAAAAATACCCGGTTTAAAAGAGGAAACCTTTGGCCGCGACCTTAGCGACATGTTGCAAGACAAGCTCACTTTCGCCGAAGCTATCGCCACGGAAGCCAATACCATCATGACGCGGCAACGGCTAAAAATCATCCAAAAGCAACTATTCGAGCAAATGGAAACTGCGGCGGTGTTATAAATGATGAGCGAAGAAAACGATGCCCTTATTAAAGAAATCGCCGTCAAACACGGCATAGCCGTGGGTCGCGACGATCCGATATTGATCTTGCACACCCTCAACAACCAACTACTGCAGGACAACCGGAAGGTCCAGCAAGAGCTGCTGGATCAGTTCAAAGCTGAACTGGAAGGCCTATCGTTAAGATGGAGCTCTGACGCCAAGGACAAAGCAGAGCGCATACTCAATGCCTCACTCGTCGCCAGTAAGGAATCGATGGAGCATTTGATGCAGGCCGGTACAAATGATCTGGTAGCAACGGTCAAAAACGATGTGGACGCTGCCTTAAGCCGTATTGAGCAGCCTCTTCGCGACGCCTACCGTATCGGCATCATGAA
>CAILCX010000215.1 GCA_903832775.1 uncultured Methylobacter sp.
TATTACGCAAGCCGTTAAACGGGTTAATGCTTTCAAAAGCAGAAATCCTAGGCTGTTGGCTCATTGGTAAATATAAGGTTGAATGATAAGAGCCGGATGAAGCGAGAGTTTCACGTCCGGTTCTGTGAGAGCCTCAAGGGGTGGTTCCTTGGGGCTACTCGACCTTGCTTCAATTATTGTTGTGCTGTTTTTGGGATATTTAAGGTGCGCTCAGCTTAGTTCGCAGACTAAAGGTCATTCATGTATAATTAGTGCAATTTTTTGCAGCTTAAATCAGCATAACCTTGATTTCTCTAAATACTAAAGTTTCAGTCATCGCTCCTGCCAGATTGCATATGGGGTTTATTGATTTAAGCGGCTCTTTGGGTCGCCATTTTGGCAGTATTGGTATTGCGCTTAATGAGATCAGTACCTACTTGTCACTAACCGGCGCAGACCAACTTACTATTTCGGGCCCGGCAGCGCAACGGGCAGAAAAATGCCTTTCACTGTTGTGCGAAACACTTAATGTTTCCGATAAGCTTAATATCACCATAAATACTGCAATTCCGGAGCATGTTGGCTTGGGGTCTGGAACACAAATGTCTTTGGCCATTGGTGCTGCACTAAACGAATTTTATGGCTTGGGGCTGACTGTCCGTCAAATCGCCGCTTTAACTGACCGGGGCTTACGTTCGGGAATTGGTATCGGTGTTTTTGAACAAGGCGGACTGGTTGTCGATGGCGGTCGTGGTAAAAAAACTATTACACCACCTGTACTTGTCCATATTGATATACCTGAGGACTGGCGCTTCATTCTGGTTTTTGATCGGCGCGGACAAGGTCTGCATGGTCAACAGGAAATCCAGGCCTTTAAAAAATTACCTCCTTTTCCCCAATCGGAAGCCGCACGCTTATGTTATTTATTGTTGATGCAGGGTTTGCCGGCAGCGGCAGAAAATGACATTAACAAATTCGGCGACACCATTACGCAATTACAGCGCTCTGTGGGTGAGCATTTTTCCTCAGCTCAAGGCGGTATTTTTACAAGTCCTGAAGTTGCTAAAGCTATGCAATGGCTACAACAACAAGGTGCTGTCTGCATCGGGCAGACTTCCTGGGGACCTACCGGATTTTGTGCTATCGATGGCTCCAAGTTGGCTGAAGCGATTGCCGAGCAGGCCAGATTAGCTTTTATGGCTATTGAAAATTTAAGCTTTACCGTCGTCAGCGCCAGAAACAGTGGCGGGGATGTTTCTGTAGAATACTAGTTTGGAAATATTTTTAATAGTTGCCAGTTCCGGCCGTATGCTGGCGGAAGCAGCAAAAAAAGCAAAGTTTATTCCACTGGTTATCGATGTTTTTGCTGATCTTGATACCCAAGAGTATGCAACGGCTTATCGACAAGTTAAATCACTGTCACTTGCAGACTTGGTGCCCGCTGTTGAATTTTTTATTGAGCGCTACGCTGTCACAAAAGTCATCTACGGTAGTGGCTTTGAGTGCTATCAGGAAAGCCTGTTTTATCTGAACAGTCGTTTGGAGATACAGGGCAACACAGCTGAAGTTTTTGCGCATTTGCTAGATAAGCCGGTGTTTTTTTCAGCCCTGGAAAGTTTAAATATTCCTTATCCTGATGTTGTTTTTAATCCGCGAGATTGCACTGCTGACTGGCTTGTTAAACCGATGCAAGGGCAGGGCGGTGTTGGGATTAGCTATTATCAGGAAACAGTCTCTATTAAGGAGTCGTTTTACTGGCAAAAGTTTCAAGCCGGTGTGCCCCATTCGGTGCTGTTTCTGGCTGATGGAAAAGACGTGCAAGTGCTCGGTTTTAACAGGCAATGGTCTGTTCATTTAAACGATACGCTAGCGTTTGCTTTTTCAGGCGTCATTAATAACGCAGAACTACCTGCTGCTCACAAGCAACAGATAATAGTTTGGCTGAAGCAACTGGTTTTGGTGTTTGGTCTAAAAGGCCTGAATTCGCTGGATTTTATTTATACAGCTGATTGTTGCTATGTCCTTGAAATTAATAGCAGACCTTCTGCCAGCATGCAATTATATGATGATAATTTGCTGGCCAGACATGTTGATCTCCTGTTGTTTGAGCCAATCCTGTTGAATAGTTATACCGGCTATCAAATTGTCTATGCCGATAGTGACATTACCATTCCTGAGCAATTTATCTGGCCCGATTGGTGTAGCGATTTACCCAAGGCAGGCAATATCTGTCACACAGGGCAACCGATTTGCAGTATTATTGCCCACCAAAACGAATCCCAGTCAGTTGCCAAACTGCTTCTGACCCGACAACAACTTATTATTAATAAACTTCAAAGGTTTTGACTCTTATGGAATATAGCGCCAGTGTTAACAAATTGACCCAGCCTCTGGTTCAGCATTTGCTTGATAATGCAGACAAATTACGCTTGGGAGTGGAAAAACTGGCCAACGGATGCACCATTATTGATGCGGGCATTAAGGTGCCTGGTGGTATCGAAGCGGGACGTATTATTGCCGAAATCTGCCTCGGCGGCATGGGCACGGTATCAATCAGTCATAGTGCTTATACTGAAAACTGGCCTTTATCGGTTAATGTTCATACCGGAAACCCTGTTTTGGGTTGCCTGGGTAGCCAGTATGCTGGCTGGAGTTTATCGCATGAAAAATATTATGCTTTGGGTTCCGGTCCTGCACGGGCTATGGCTACCAAGTTAAAAAACGATAAGCAAGAACCGGTTGAAGAGTTATATAAAGAACTGGATTATCAGGACAGCGCTGAATCTACGGTTCTGGTAATCGAAAATGATGCAATTCCACCTGTGGAACTTGTTGAAAAAGTTGCCGCTGCCTGCAAGCTTGAGCCGTCTAAGTTAACTATTATTGTTACGCCAACCAGCAGTCTGGCCGGTGGTGTGCAAGTGGTCGCGAGAGTTCTGGAAGTGGCTATGCATAAGGCTCATGCCTTGCATTTTCCGTTGGAGAATATTATCGATGGTAGCGGCAGCGCACCTATTTGTCCTCCGCACCCTAATTTTGTAAAAGCGATGGGTCGTACCAATGATGCCATTTTGTTTGCCGGTCAGGTACATATTTTTGTAAAGGGTAGCGACGAAGCGGCTGAAAAACTGGCTAAGGAATTACCCAGTTCAACATCAAAAGATTACGGTAGACCGTTTGCCGAAATTTTTAAACAGTATCAATATGATTTCTTTAAAATTGATGCCATGTTGTTCAGTCCTGCCAGTGTTATTGTAACTGCAGTTGAGTCGGGCAAAAGTTTCCGTGCCGGAAAACTGGATAATGCTTTGCTGGATCAATCATTTGGTCTGTAGACAATCAGAATGGGTCGTATTGCAATATTTACTGATGATCCTGGCTGGCATGGCAAGCAATTAAGCTTGGCTTTTGCCCGTCGGGGTTATTCTGTTGACTATGTTTCGCTGACACAATGCCGGTTTACAATTGAACCGGGTCATTTACCGCTTTTTATGCCCGGCTTTGAACAGTCGTTGCCCGATGGCGTTTTTGTGCGTGGCGTACCCGGTGGTTCACTTGAAGAAGTGGTTTTATATCTGGATTTCTTGCATGCTTTAAAAGTGATGGGGATTCCGGTTTACAATGATGGACACGCCATAGAACGCAGCGTAGACAAGGCCATGACCAGTTTTTTGTTGCATCAAGCCGGATTGCCTACTCCAGTGACCTGGGTATTACGTGATCGTGAAGAGGCATTAAGTATTGCAAAAAATGAATTGAATCAGGGTAATTTACTGATCAGTAAGCCTTTGTTTGGTTCTCAAGGCGAAGGAATACGTCGCCTTGAGAAGATGACTGATCTATTTTGGTTGACCAGCAGTCAGGGTGTTTATTATCTGCAACGCTTTGTGCATTGCGAAGGGAATGGTTATTCGGATAATCGCGTCTTCGTTATTAACGGTGTTGCTGTTGCTGCCATGCGAAGACGCGGAACATTTTGGCTGAATAATGTTGCTCGTGGCGCGACCTGCGAGTTGATTGATTTGGAACCTGAAATGGTTGATTTGGCGATTAAGGCGACCAGTGTACTAGCCATGGATTATGCCGGTGTTGATATCATTCGTGACAGGGAAGGGCGCTGCACAATCATTGAAGTTAACAGTATACCTGCCTGGAAAGGTCTGGAAAGTGTTTGCAAATTCAATATTGCAGAACTGATGGTCGATGATTTAATTACACGCAAGTTAGGGAATAGTAATGTACGTTTCTCCTAAAGAGCTTTGTGAACTTTATCGGCAAGCTTGTGACGTTGATGTGCAGGCATTTAAACCCGGCAACGTTAGTGTTTATGCGGATGGTCATGATATGACTGTCGCTGATTTTAGGCTGAGCGCCGAAGTCAGTGCTACACCGCTTTGTAATCCTGAATACTGTTTGGGAGAAAAAATTTATTACGCAGTCAAGGCAACCCGGGAAGCGGTAGGGTGCAATACCAATCTTGGCATTATTTTACTTTGTGCGCCATTAATTCAGTCTATTAGCTACAAATCATCGGTATTAACTTTAAGGCAAGCTGTATGTAAAGTGATCATTGAATCGACAATAGACGATGCTGATTGGGTTTTTAAAGCTATATCTTTGGCTTCACCGGGCGGCTTGGGTCAATCTGATGAACAGGATGTAAATGAAAAGGCGTCGGTAAACTTGCTTGAGGCTATGAAGATAGCCAGTTTTAAAGACCTCATCGCTCTTCAATACTTAAACGGCTATGAAGATATTTTCAATTTCGCAGTTATAAGGTATAATATCGCTTCAAATAGGTTGAACGACAGGAATTGGGCGGCGACATCAGTTTATGCTGAGATGCTAAGTCAATATCCTGATAGTCATATCGAAAGGAAATACGGAAATCAGTACACTAAGTGGGTAGCTACTAAAATGGCTCAACTGAGTGAGGAGCTACTAAAAACTGATAATCCTGAGCAATTAAAGCCTATGCTTTATGCTTTGGATCAGGAGCTTAAATTGTACGATGTAAATCCGGGTACTACCGCTGACATGATTGTTGCGACAGTATTAACGACATTTTTAGAGGATCTTAATCAGTAACTTAACTGTTACTAATAGGGCTTCAAAAAGTATTTGTTTGAAACAAATAAGGAGACATTTAAAGTGTCGATAGTAGATTCAATTTTTTCATTTTTTTCTTCACAGGGGACATTAAGCATGGCTAAAATCAATAAATTATGTGTTGGCGAATCTTTAATCGGCGAAGGCAACGAAGTTGCTCATATCGATTTGATGGTAGGACCACGTGGTTCTGCAGCTGAAACTGCATTTGCAAACTGCTTGACTAACAACAAAGACGGCTTTTCTAGCTTGTTGGCTGTTGTTGCACCAAACTTGATGGTTAAACCTGCTACTGTTATGTTTAACAAAGTAACAATCAAAGGTGCTAAGCAAGCTGTTCAAATGTTTGGACCAGCACAACGCGGTGTTGCTATGGCTGTTGCTGATTGCGTAGAAGACGGCACAATCCCTGCTGCTGAAGCTGATGATTTATTCGTATCAGTTGGTGTATTTATTCACTGGGCTGCAGAAGACGATGCTAAAATCCAACAATACAACTACGAAGCAACTAAAGAAGCTTTGAAACGCGCTATTGCTGGTTCACCTACTGCTGCTGAAGTTGTTGCTGCTAAAGGTACTGCTGTACATCCATTTGCTGCTAACTAAGTTTAAACTTAGCTTTCACGAATGATAAAAATACCCCGCTAGTTGGGGTATTTTTTTGCCTGAATTTTGCTTATATCCTCTGCTTTAAGCGCACCTGAATGTAATGCGCTTGCAACCAAAGCTTGTCGTATCCCCACCTCACTTAACGACAATAAATCTTGATTGTGCCTGATGCCACCCGCGGCGATAAAGTTTTTATCTGGATATTGCTGACAATACTCACTTAGTTTGACAAAATCCGGGCCGCTATTGCTGCCCACCCGATCCAAAGTCATAATGATAATGTTTTTAGGCCAGAAATTGGGATTAGAGAAAAGGCTGGAGGCACCCAGCGCCGCTGATTTTAAATAATCCAGCGAAAGTATAAAGTTGTTTTGGTATGCTTGTATTTCTGAAACAAACTCGTTTTGATAGGATTCACTACCCAAGACAGGCAATACATTTCCAGAAGTTAGCTGATGATATTTCTGATAACCTCGATCCAGCCAAAAATTTATTTGGGGATAATGGGTTAATACGTTATTTAACAAATGAATATTATTACCCTGATTGGTGATCGCATTTAAATCAGCAATATAAAAAGTATCAAACGCATAGATACCCAAAAAAGCTTCGATAACCTGAAAAACATCAGATACTTTACATAAAGGGGTGTTAACGGGTTGATAGTTATGACGATGACCTTGTTGGGCGTGTACGACTACACCATCTTTTAAATCAATGACCGGGATTATTTTCATGAAGCCTTGTGGGTGGGTGATACAATATTGAGTTATATTTTTTAAGCAATATTAAATAACTCGTGAAAATTCTGATTTTTGAATATATCACCGGTGGCGGTTTTAACAAGCAAGCTTTACCCGATTCGCTGAGTAGTGAAGGGCGATTGATGTTAGGAGCGTTGCTTGATAATCTTACCCGATTAGAAAATATTGAACTGACAGTCATGCTCGACTGGCGGTTAAAAGGTTTAATCAGCAATAATTTGATCAATACCGTTATCATCAGCTCAGAACAGGAAAGCAGTAAAGAGTTTGAGCGCCTGGCAAAGCAAGCAGATATTATCTGGCCAATAGCTCCGGAATTTGACGGTATTTTACAAAAACTATGTCAAACGGCATTTGCACTGGGAAAGATTGTATTAAGTTCATCAGAAGAAACAATTGCCATTACCGGTAACAAATTCAAGACGTATGAATTGCTTAGTCAAAATCATATTACTACTGTACCGACAAGAATATTTAATCCTCTGCTTAAACTTGTTTCGGACGAAGAATGGCTCATTAAACCCATAGATGGCGTGGGTTGCGTGGACAGTTATATAATCAATAAGTCACAAGATCTTAATAAGATCATCTCATATCAAAAAGAATATATCATACAACCGCATCTTTATGGAGCTAAAACCAGTTTGTCCTGTTTATTCAAACAAGGTCGCGGCTGGTTGGTTTGTGCAAATTCACAGAATTTTGAAATTATTAATCAACAATATCACTTATTAGAAATTATAGTTAACCACCATCCAGATCCAGGGCATTATCAAGGGTTAATTAATCATATTGCATTTACATTACCGGAATTATGGGGCTATGCAGGCATTGATTTAATAGAAACAACAGAGCAAACCTGGGTACTTGAAATTAATCCCAGACTGACCACTTCATTTGTCGGCATTTACGATGCTTTAGGGATTAATATTTCCGAAGCCGTTTTACAAATGCTTGATGGCGATCCGATACTTAAACCTCTCTTTAATAAAACCATTTCTATACAAACACATGCAAGTTAATACCATAGGTTGGGATGCGGGTGGCGCACACCTAAAAGCAGTTGTAATTAATAATGAAGGTAAAATAATTGCAGTTTATCAACAACCTTGTCCTTTGTGGAAAGGTCTGGATCAACTGCAAAATGCTGTAATCACTATATTGAGCGGTTTGCCAGACCAAAATTATCGTCATGCGATTACCATGACTGGAGAACTGGTTGATTTATTTGATAATCGGGAGGAGGGCGTTAAACAGATTATTCATACCATGTGTGACTTGTTACCAGCATCAAAAATTTATATATTCGCCGGCTTAATTGGCTTGCTTGAACCCTCACAAATTGAAACAAATCATTATCCGTTAATCGCTTCAGCGAATTGGTTGGCTAGCGCCATGTTTACAGCTAAAAAATTAGGTTGCGGGCTTTTTGTTGATTGCGGAAGCACTACCACCGATATACTTCTTCTCAATGACGGACAAGTTCAAGCTAAAGGCTATACCGATTATGAGCGCTTAATATCCGAAGAGTTAATTTACACAGGGGTTATCAGAACGGCAGTCATGGCCGTTACACAGACATCAAAAGATCAGGGTAAAAAGGTCGGATTGATGGCCGAATATTTTGCGACGATGGCGGATGTTTATCGCGTTACCGGTGAACTCAATGAGCTTCACGATCAAACCGATACAGCTGATGGTGCAGAAAAATCAATACTCGCCAGTGCAAGAAGGCTTTCGAGAATGATCGGTTGTGACTTTTATCCTGAGGAATTAATGCGTTGGCAGTATTTTGCAGAAAATATCCGTGCTCAGCAAATACAGCAAATACAAAGAGGCTGTGAGATTCAATTAGCCGGACAGCACTCTTCAGAGCTCGCTCAGTTGCCTCTAATTGGCGCCGGCGTAGGGCGATTTCTTGTTAAAGAGATTGCAATGAATTTAGGTCATCCGTATATGGATTTTTCTGATTTATTACAAGTAACTTCTCAGGAAATAATTATGGCTCCAGCCGATTGTGCACCTGCCGCAGCGTTGGCATATTTAGCGTTATAGCAATTTGAAATATGACTAATTATGCCTTTATCAGCAAATGAAATCTAATGCATTAGTAATAAAGGCTGTACGTTTATACTCGTACTATCATGCAAAACTTGTTATAGCCAAATGTTCTTTGTGCCATTCGTCAAAACAAAAAGCATTGCGTTAAGAAGAAGTGCTAATCTTTGACTGAATATACTCTGCAAGTCGAATCGTAGAATATTATTATAACGCTTAATTTAACATAATATACATTATGCGAAGTCTTATATGGCTGGTTACAATCCTTCATAACATATTATTTAGCCACCAATCAATACGGTTGGCAACCCTAAAATGATCTTACCTCCATGTGCAGTTGAGTCGCCCATTCTTGCCGCGGGTAATTTACTAATAAATACCGTCCCCGAACCTTTGAGGATAACATCAGGTGGCCCAACACAAAACGCCATGTCCGTAACCCGGGCAGCAGGTAAGTTTCCTATTAAGACAGTAATTCCACCGGGAGGCAGGATGGGACCTCCGACGTGTGGCACTGGCCCTGTTAACAATGGACAAACATGCATGTCGAATATTCTTGCGGCTGGTTGTCCCATATTTTGTCCTTCTTATGAAAATATTAAATAAACATCTTTTATTAAACGGCCCGACCATCGCCACCATTGGCAATATTAATACCCTGCTGCAAAAACAATTCGTACTTTTGAGTAACTTTAGAGGCTTCTCCTTGTGTAGCAGCTAACATCACGGCACCTAGAACGGCTTTAGAATATAATTTTTCATCGGGTGGAATAACGGCTTGTGGAACAGGAGAAATATCATCACCGCTCCAGAACGCTGCAATCGCAGCCCAACTGGAAGCAGATTTAAAACCTGTAAGTTCGGCTGCTGGATAAGTTAATTTTCTATTCTCTTCAGTAGGCTTGTAAACCCAGGCTTCGGCAAGCTCGATAGCTTTAATCTCATTGACTGTGGTTTGGTCCGTAACTTGATGCCGCGCGCATAAACAGGCCCACCAAGTCGCTTCACGTTTAGGCAAGGCATGGGCTAAAAAACGTATGGCATCCGGATAAAGTTTTTGCGCAATAAGTTGATCAAGAAAACTAACCGTTGTTGGATTATCCTGGAGTAACTCTATTGCCTGTTTATCCATGTCCAGGCCCTTACAAATCTCCAGCGCATTAGATTGTTTAATTTTTGTAAAAATTTTTTCAGTCATTATTCTGTCCGATATGATATTCAAGATGGTTAATTAATCATCGTAACAGCGCCCTTCAATGTCAACATGGCACCTGCTTCAACCGAGGTTGTTAGGCCTTTAATATCCAACTTAGTTACCGCTTCTACTTTCAACATTATTCCATTTATGGTAATTCCAGAATGTTCAATTTTAATACTGTTTTTGCCCACAGTTAGTTCAATCGAAGTCATGGCCGTAATAGTAGCTTTACCGGCATCAACCTTAACAACATAATTACCTAGACTGACATTGGTATTGTCATTACCTTGTTTTACATTTAAGGTGTTATTACCTTGATCAACATTGGCTTCGTTATTACCCTGCTTCACATTGAGTGAGTTATTACCCTGATCAACATTGCTTTCCCGATTACCCATTTTTACGGTAAGTGTATCATTACCCTCATTTAATGTAACCGTTCTATCATTTTGTATTTCAATAGTTTGGTCACCTTTATCTTTCTTAACCAAGCCAATTTTTCGGGTTTCGTTGTTTTCAATCACACAGTTAAAATCTTTCTCTGCATGAATATAAACTTCTTCTGAATCTTTTTTATCTTCAAACCGAATTTCATTGAAATTATCCGCAACCCCTTCTTTAGAGCTACGACTTTTCATACCACTTTGTGTTTGATTAGCGGGTAATTCATAGGGAGGCATTTGTTCAGCGTTATACACACTCCCGGTTATAAGCGGCTGATCAGGATCACCATTCAAAAAGCTAACAATCACTTCCTGACCAATGCGGGGCAATGATACGCCTCCCCATTTTTTACCGGCGGTAGGATAAGACACGCGGATCCAGCAAGAACTCTTTTCATGCTGTTCAGAATCCCTGTCCCAGTGAAATTTAACTTTAACGCGTCCGTATTTATCGGTCCAAATTTCTTCACCATCTTTTCCGACAACTATTGCAGTTTGCGCGCCCAATATAACTGGTTTTTCTGTGCTTCGTAATGATCTGAATGATTGTTGAGCATTCATTGCAATAAAATTGCAGCTAAACAAGGGGCCATCGGCACTATTACCAGAGGCATAGCCACCTACCCCACTCATTTCGTAACTGGCTGAAACTATTATGTGTTTAACATTTTGTTCAGCAAAGTAAAAACCTGTAAGCGTAAACTCCAGTCCCGATTGTAAAGCCAGTGCATTGCCACTGCCATGAATCAAACTGTTCTGACCGTGCAATTCTTCTATGCGCTTATTGCTCAGTTTGGTACCGTCATCAGCTACTCCATAATTTCCAGGGAAGTCAAAAACTTCCATGGCATTGTGCGAGTGATTACCTAAATTCTGTGCTTTAGCGGTTAAATCAGCACTGGGTGTTTCAAAGTTAAAATCATTGTGCTCATATTTTCCTGTGCAGACCTGTTGACTGCTTAGCCAGTCATAAATATGATCGGTTTTCCTGTTAGCTATATTTTCGGGTGGGAAATAGGGAATGGAATCATATTCGGCAATTTGTTGGTAATTGCTACCTGAGTCAGTAATTACTAAGGTATGTTTACCCTCAATATGTTTGAAGTAATAAAAAATACCTTCATGCTCCATCAAGCGGCTAATAAAGTTAAAATCACTTTCCCGATATTGTACGCAATAAGTTAAAACAGGATGGTCTTCAAGATGATATTCAACTTCTGCAAAAGGATAGTCTGCAAAAACGGCTTTTATAATATCGGGGACATTTTTTTCCTGAAAAATACGACAATTTGCATTAAGCGTTAAAAACCATAACCAAGGGCGTAAAGTTGCCCGGTAACGATAATAGCGATTCAGCATGCCAGCATGTTTAAACTCAACTACAGCACCATTAATATAGCGAGTAATGCCATCAGTTGCCTTTAATTTGACGGTCATGCCCTCCCCTAACAAAGTACTCGAATCAACAGACCCTAACTCTTCAGGCCGAAGTAATTCGACATCAAATTCAAATAATCGTCCTAAGGCTTCATGACCTGATAAGTGATTAAAGAGTAATTGGTCTGCACCCAATGGTGTAATAACGGTAGTTGTAAAGTTTTCTTCACTCATATGCCTGTACTCCTTATAAATTTCAGGTAAAAACTGAAATTATTAAAGAAAAAATATTAGGTAATTATACATAAAATTATTGATCGTCGACTTTAATGGATATTGTGTTAGACGTTAATTAAACGTCACTAAAAATCGTGGTTATTTCTAAGTTTTTCCGCACAACTATTGACTGGGTTCAGCCGGATCTTCAGTGATTGATTTTACGACTCTTTTTGTTCCCCGACCTATAGCTTTAACTGTGTCACGTGAGCCATGTCCAATATCTGTTGTAACATTTTTTGTTGTATTACCTATTGATTTGCCAGCTTCTTTGAATTCGGCACAAGCCGACAATAGACACAAGATTGTCAGAAATGTAAAGTACTTGATCATATCATGCTAACCCTTTAATCAATTTTATTAGATAATCTGCTTACTAGACAAACTCTAGCCACATAATAGTCTACTACCTTGTGTACAGGAAATAATTTCATCGGTTAGTTATTTGAGAGGAGTTTTTAACGCATTAGATATGCCTAAAGCATACCTATGAGTAAGTATCAAATGATGACGGGATTATTGTGAGTTGGTTTTTTCTGTACACTCTGCATTCAGGTGATCTATGAAAAACATCATAGTAACTACTCGCCCCGTATAGACTCCAGTTCACCCGTCAGCGCCATTTGAACAGCAATAAGCGGGTTATAACCTTTGTTTGCCATCGTTTGCAAATAGCTCGATATTCGACAATAAGCCTGCGCATAAATTTCTGTTCTGA